>JAYSVZ010000165.1:0-6943 GCA_043718305.1 Planctomycetota bacterium
ACCGGGTCGATTGACGGATATAGTCCTCCACACGCTCCGCAGACAGTAACGGCCCCCCGATACGCCGCAACGCCTCTGCCTCATCGCCGCTGGGGTCGAGCACATAGACCGTCAGTAGCTTCTCGTTCCGGTCCACAGAGAACCGGTTCTCGGGAACGAGCTCCGCGACGGCGTTCTCCAGTTCTCGCACTTCCTCATCACTGATTAGCTTGGGCTTCGCCAAGCGGACCGAGATTTGCCCCGTGACTTGTTCACGGATTTCGTACTCGACCGGAAGCTCGTCCGCCAGAACCCCCTCGCCGGACCGGGAGAAGGTGTACTTCGGCTTGCCGGTCTTGGTCTTGCCGACATGCAGGTAGTACATCTCACCCTGACGATTGAGGTACGTGAAGGGCATTTCGATGACTCCTGTTTATTGTCGGCGATTTCTCCGAAATCGCTGTCTGACTGTAATTTCGCAAGTGTAATCGTAGGCGAAGATCGAACCAGCGATTTCGGAGAAATCGCCGATATTGGTGCAGAGCCTAATCTTCGAACATGCCCCTTCGTTTCCCTCGTTCCAAGAGTGAAGTTGCAGCACTCTTTCCAGTGCCGCAGATTCCTCTATTGTGAAATGCAACAGGCATCGGGTTCCGCGACCTTGATGGGTCTCCGAGTCACCCAATTCAACTTTCTCGACAAAAAAAAGAATTTCGGACCGATTTTTGCTGAAATCGTCTTCACTTTATGTCCAAATTGGACGTAGATGAATCCAGTGTCCTCTGTGGGTGAGTGTGGACTTACCAGCAAATGGCGCGGGATGCGGGCGGAGACCAGATGGCTGGGATCCATGGTCGTCTTGACAATTCGCAAGTGACGCGTCAAAAATCACTTGTGGATTCCGATGCATTCTTCCTGGTTGTTACCGGGTGATTTTCCTCTGGCCTGATTCCCACCCCATTGAGGAGCGGAACTATGAAGTCCATTCGTCGACATGGCTTTACACTGATTGAGCTGTTGGTCGTGATCGCCATCATTGCGATTCTGGTGGCGATGTTGTTGCCCGCTGTTCAGTCAGCGCGTGAAGCCGCACGGCGGTCCCAGTGCGGCAACAATCTGAAGCAGTTGGCTCTGGCCCTGCACAACTACCACGACTCCCACCGGATCTTCCCCCCCGGGCAGATCAACAACTTCTTCAACCAGGCCGGAGCGGGTCGGTACGCCGACTCCGACGAGGCCCGCACCGCCAATCAGTTCGGACTGTACCACGGCACCAGTTGGGTTGTGCATATCCTGCCCAACATCGATCAGGCTTCGCTGTACAACTACTGGAGGTTTGAATGGAGCGTGCGTTCGAACGGCGACTTCGGGGTCCAGACCCCAGATTTGAACTTGATCTTCGTGCCGAAGACCGACTTGCCCGCGCTCTACTGCCCAACACGCCGGGGCGACATGCAAGCGACCGGTAAGTATCAGCAAGCCGAACGGATCGATTCCCAGTTTCCCAACGCGGCTGTGGCCTCTTGGACCAAGGGCGGGAATGACTACTCGGCCGTCTCTGGCTCGGGGATCACCTTCTTTGACGATAGGCGGTCGACCTATTGGTTGACCCCCCAGCAGTTGCAGGTCACGGTGACGGCCCAAGGGTTGTCGCCTTTCACGCAGCACACCTTCAATGTGGGGATGTTTGGGGTCAACAGCAGCACCCGGATCAGCGATGTCACCGACGGAACGTCGAACGTCGTGATGATTGCTGAGCGAAAACTCTTCCAGGAACAGTCCCTCAATATCCGTCGTAGCAGCGATGGGTGGGCCTGGGGCGGACCCGCCACGCTGTTGAGCATGCGGAACCCACCGCATTCGAACACGCCACACTATGACGAAGCCGACAGTCAACACCCCGGGATCGTTCAGGTGGCCTCGGCGGACGGAACCGTCCATATGGTCAGCCACAACATCGATCTCCGCACGTGGCGGAACTACGGCAACATGGGGCAGGGATCACCGGTCGACCAGTTCTAGACCGCCTGACCTTGCTGAAACTTCTACGGGGCGGTTCCGCGAATGTCGTGGAACCGCCCCTGTTTCATGTATAGTTTCCCTGACGCGGATGTCGCGTCGAGGTCTTGACGCCTGCCCCTCCTCGAAACTCAGTCACCATGACGATTCGCTTCACCTGTGATGAGTGCGGCTCGGTCCTGAAGATTAAGGACGAACTCGCTGGCACCGATGGCAAGTGCCCCAAGTGCAAGAAGAAATTTGTCGTCCCGCAACCGGACGCTGCGGCGAGCAGCCTGGATCATGAGGAAGCCCCGCCACATAATCCCGTCGTAGCCTCCGTGGCCAAGGCTGCGGCGGAGAAACCCGCTGCGCCGCCCAAGTCGACCAAGCCCGCTCCCGCCGCGAAGGCCGGAAAGAAGCCTGCGGACGACGACGAGTTCGATCCGGTCTCCTTCCTGATGGAAGGCCCCAAGAAACGCCCTGCCACATTTCAATCGGATCCGCCCGATGAGGATCGCCGTGGCGGCGGCGGGCTCTCTCTGGATGACGAACCAGACTCCCCCAGCGACGCAGCTCCGGCCCCCAAGCGGTGGGGCGCTCGTAAAGAGACTTCGGCTTCGGAAGCGGCGGGGCGATCTTTGGGCGGCGGGGGCGGGACCGGAAATGCCGCCCGCGATCTGCTCTCCAAATCGATGGAAGAGAGCCGGGTCCGCGCCGCCGAAATGCCCGAAGAACAGCCGCGTTATCGGTTCGATTTCGCCGGGTTCTTCCGCGAGTTCGGCCTCAAAGGGGGCGGCATGGTGGCTGGGGTTGTCATCGGGGTGTACCTCCTCTACTCGCTGGTCAACAGCATGACGGTCAGTCGGATCCAGCTCCCACCAGAAATGGGGTATGTCTCCGGAAAAGTCACTTACAAGGGAAAACCACAGCCCGGAATCCTCGTCTACTTCTCTCCCATCGAGAAGGAGATCAAGGGCTCGAAAGAGAAGTGGCGGGCTTCAACGGCCCAGACCGATGAAACGGGTGAGTTCACGCTCCAGTACATTGATGGAATCGAAGGGGTCAAAACGGGGCGTTGCCAGGTCTCTCTGGAGACACTCGATATCAACATCGTGATTCCGGCGGCCTACACCGCGCGCGGGGGGACCACTGTCGACGTTTCGAAGGGAACCAACGAGCCATACAATATCGATATGAAGTGACCGTCCGTCGGCGGTCCCGAGGTGACCTGAAAATCGGGTGGGGCGTGCATGTCCGCGACAGTGGTCTGTCCGCATTGCGGGAAGTCGATCAAGCTCAGAGACCGGAACCTCCTCGGGAAGAAGGGGAAATGTCCCGCTTGCGCCCAGTCGTTTCTGCTTCAGGAATCGACCCCCGAAGAGGTCGTGCCCCTGGAACTCGCTGACGATGGTCCCGCCACCGGAACGGGGGCCAAGTGGGTTCCGGATGCCCCCCAGCCGACTGCGGCTCCGGCTCCGCCAACGGTCACTGCGGCGGTCGATTCCCCGTTCGCCTTCGACTTCCAGGCGGCACCGCCAGCGACCGGCGACACCTCAGAGGCAGCTCGCCCCATGTCCGTTCGGCGCGGCCGTGGGAAGTCGCGCGGCTGGGTCGCGATGCTCGTCACCGTGGTGATCGTCGGAGTGGGCTTGCTGATCGCTTGGCCGTACTTGAACAAGCCGATGGCGAGCGTCAAGACCAATTCGGTGGCCTCCACCGATGAGGGTGATGATCTCCCAGCGGTCCCCGCCGTGCCGGGAGTCTATACCCGCGAGCAACTTGCCGCTGACTCCAGCCTGATCGCCGAGTTCCGCCCGACGAAAGGCGAACCGATCCCGCTCAAGTACCTTGCCGGGGCGAACAACATTGTGATCCATATGCGTCCCCATCGGATCTGGGGCCCGGATCGCTCTGCTCAGGAGATTCGCGAGTGTCTGACCACGAATGTCAAAGCGTGGCTCGAGTCGACGATCCAGAAGATCACCCACCGCCAGCCGCAGCAGATCGAGGAACTCTGGATCGGCATCAGTGTCGTCTCGAAGGTCGACCCGCCGCAGATCAGTACCGTTTTCCGCTTGAAAGACGCGGTCCCCCGATCGACGCTCATCGAAGAGTTCAACGGTGACATCATCAGCCGCGAGGGAGCCCCGCTGGTCACTCGGAAGGGGGACTCGGCTTTCCACATTGGGGCTGATTCGCGGACGATCGCCATCTGTCCCGCCGTGATTGGAAGCGAACTCTCCGAGGCGATCTCGAACCCCGGCGAGGCGGTCCCTGATGGGATTGCCGAACTCTTAAAATCTTCTGACCGCGATCGGACCTTTACGCTCCTCTTTGAGGCCAGTGATGTCGGAACCTACGCCGACCAGCTCTTCGAACCGAGCGTCAAGACGGCGATGCTGAAGCTGATCGATTGGCTCGGCAACGATGCAGAGACGGTCTCGTGGAGTCTCCATTTGGGCCAGTACACCCACTCGGAACTTCGCGTGCGTCCCAAGGGAAGCCGCTCCACGGGAGGGAAGATCAGCACGCCAGTCTCCTTGGAAAAAGAGTACACCCAGCGGTTCCCGCAATCCGTGGAGCAAGACCTGATGGGGGCGATTCGAATGATGCATCCCCGGCGGGCGGGGTTCCGACAGATCCTCGGACGATTCCCGGCCATGGTTGAAGCCTTCCGTCAGGCCACCGTCTTGCAGGTCTCGGCAACGCATCTGACAATGACCACCGTTCTGCCCGCCAAGGCCGCCCCGAACCTGGTTCTGGGAACGGTTCTCGCTTGGGACGAATCGACCCGTACGAACTTCAACCCGAGCGTCTCCGCCATGCCGGTCGCAGCCGTGGAAGACAAACTGCCCAAAACGGTCATGGAACGATTGAAGATTGAGTTCGAGGTCGAGTTCGCCCGCAAACCTCTGGAAGAGGCGTTTCTCTACATCGCCGACGAGACCAAGGTGAAGTTCATTGTTGATGGTGATGCCCTGAAATCCGCAGGTTACACGAAGAATATTCCCCAGGTCTTCGCCCTCGGAAAAGTGCCCGGAACCAAAGCCATCTACACGATCTTCACCCAGCCCCGGCAAGAGCAGATGTGCCTCGTCGTCGATGATGCCAAGCTGGAAGCGCTGATTACCACGCACGCCGCTGCGGAAGCGAAGGGGTTGAAGGTCGTTCCGCTAGAGAGCTTGAAGTAAGCGTAGAGGTGCGAGATTCGCTCCCATGTTTCGATTCCCGAAATGGATGGTCGCGCGACCACCAGCCACGTTCGCCAGAACGTGGGCGAGTGGCGTGATTCGCGCACGTTCTGGCGAAACGTGGCTACGAAAGAAGGCATCAATACAATGCAGAGTGCGACTCGCACTGCTGCTTACCGTCCCGCAGGCCACAGCGAGCGAAAAACAGTCCGGTCCGGGTTCGAGTCGACCCCGATGTGGCCTCCATGGGCCTGGACGATCCGCCAGCATTTCGTCAGTCCAAAGCCCAAACCCCGACCGGCGTTGCGGCCTGAAAAGAAGGGATCAAATAGGTGTTCACGCTCGGCGGGCGTCAGCTCGAGCCCGTTATTGAACAGGTCGACTTCGATCCAGTCCCGGTCCGCCCAATGGCGGGGCCTCGCTCGCAGGCCAATCTTTCCTCCGGTGCCGACGGCGTGCATGGCGTTCCGAAGCAGTTCGAGCAGGGCCACCTGGAACTGATCCCGATCGACATTTGCGAATAACTCCGGGGCCCACTGTTTGTTGAGCGCGATCGAGGCTGTGGTGAGGAGTTCTGGCTGGAAGCGAAGGAGGACCTCGTGGATAACCGGGGCGAGGTCGATCGTCTGGCACTTCGGCAACGGCGGGCGGGCAAAGCTCATAGTGTCGGCGATCATGTCGCGGATGCGCAGAGCCTGGTTCGCGATCGTTGTCAGACCGCGCAGGCGATCGGGGTCGGACTCCTGCCGCTGAAGGAGTTGCGACCGCCCGAGGATTGTGCCGAGGGGGTTGTTGATTTCATGCCCCGCCCCCGCCGCAAATTCGGCTAGGGATCGGAGTTTGGCATCACGAAGAGCGGTCTCTCGCAGGGCCAGCCAATGGAGCCAAGTTCTGTACCACTGCTGCTCATTGGAGGAAAGTCGGGGGAGCGCATGAGGCAGACCGATCGCCCCGCTCTCCCCTAATAAAGTCCACGTGAACTGGTGCTCGTTTCGCCGAGTCTGCAGGTGCCGGGGCGCGGACCACTCATTGAGCAAGTGTTCGCTCGGCGGGCCATCGGCCAGCACATGCCGCCGGACCTCGTACAGCCGAGTGACCCCAACGAGACCGATCGCCGTCATGCCCGGCTCGGGCCAGACCCACACGCCCGCCTCGATGGCCCGATCACCGACCACCGCATCATGCAGCGTCCGCAGCCCATCCTCGAGCGTCTCGGTGGCGAGGATAGAGGCGACGAAACGCGAAACCCCCTTCGCCGGGACGGTCGTGCCAGCGAAGGGGGCGGTTGGGTTCACGGTGGTATTCCAAGCTGTAGGTGATGGGCTCACCGTGGTGGCCTTTCGAGCCACTGTCCAAGGAGTCGAATAATCTCCTCCTGATTCTTCAGGTGCTGTGCTCCCTGAAGCAGCGACTGCTCGCCGAACTTCACTGATTCTTCCGCGAGCTCCACGCAGCGTCTGGAAAGCGCCAGGCTTTCCTCAACAGAGCTGAGCCCGTTCTGCTGTTTGGCGAGCCCTTTGCGCTGCATCATCAAGGACCAAACCATCAACCAAATCACCCCCATCACGACTAACGCGTAGAGAACCGTCTCGAAATGCTCGTTCATGAAGTGGTCCTGACGTGGCAGTCACATGAGTCCCCGGGCCGATTCACATGCTCCCGCGGCCATTCCGCGGCGGAGTGAGATCCATATCCAGCATCACGCACATCCGCTTCAAAAGGGCTTCCACCTCGAACGGCTTTTGCAGGAACTCGTTCGCCCCGGATTCAAG
>JAYSVZ010000166.1:0-2390 GCA_043718305.1 Planctomycetota bacterium
GGTCGACCGACGATGCTGTCGATCACCGATTCGATTGGGAACCGCGTTCAGGCGCTCCCTATCGTGGCGACTCCTCCAGCCCCTCGGGACACCGAGTACAACGAACCGGCGACTCCACACCAACATGGGACCGGCCCGGGGCAGCATACTCACGAAAAGGGTGACGACCACTCTTCGACTGAGAAGCCCCTAACCGCCGCTGGCCCGAACCTGACCTTGCGAGGGGACCGCTAACATGAGCGTTATCGTCTTCGCAGTCTTTGCCTTGGCCGCTTGTGGGGGAGCCCTGGCCGTTGTTCTCTCGCAAAACGTCGTGCGGATGGCCTTCTGGCTGATCATCTGTTTGAGTTCCACGGCGGGTCTGTTCTTCATGTTGCAGGCCGACTTCGTGGGAGCCACGCAACTGCTGATTTACGTCGGCGGGACCGTGGTGCTGCTCATCTTTGGTGTGATGCTCACGGCCAATGGTCCGTATGTAAATCTCAAGACGAGTCCGGCAGAGATGGTGCTGGCGCTGGCGGTCGGCGGGGCTGTCTTCGCGATGCTGGTGGCAGCTTTTACCGGGGTGAACTGGGACAAAAACAGCGAGCGGATTGAACAGAAGTTCGGCACCGCCTCGACGCAAGTCGCGGGTTACAACCAGCAGGGCGAAGGTAGCACAGTCCGCCGGATCGGCGGGGCCCTTTCTGGGTTGCGAACGGAATCCCTGCGGGATGGACGGGCGATCGAACGGCCCGGCTATTTGCTGCCGTTCGAGATTGTGTCGGTCCATCTACTCGTCGTGCTCGTCGGGGCGTCGTACCTCGCCCGGGCCAAGCGACGTGTCGCACCAACCAACGCAGAGACCACAGCCCGCACGGCGGTCTAGGAAGAGGGGGATTGATGGAATCTGTGGATCTTCAAGCCTACCTGTTCGTGGGCGCGTTCTTGTTCGTGTGCGGCGTGGTCTGCATGGCGACGAAGCGGAACGCGATCGGCGTGCTGATGGGTGTCGAGTTGGTGCTCAACGGGGCGAATGTGAACTTCGTCGCCCTGTCACGGCACACCCCGCTCGGTCTCGATGGGCAAGTCTCCTCGATGTTCGTGATCGTGCTGGCAGCTGCGGAAGCTGCGGTGGCGCTGGCGATTGCTCTCAACTTCTACAACAACCACCTGACCATTGATGTGGACCGAGCGGACGACCTGCGAGGGTAACGCTCGACCCGTGGGATAGGCTTCCAGCCTGTCGGATTTCGTCCAGCACCTGACAGGCTGGAAGCCTATCCCACTCACTTGACTCATTCCGTCTTCGAACAGATCCCCTGTGGGGAAGACCGGTTTCATGACTCCGGATGCATACAACGCGACGGCGACAACCCTGAAATGGCTGCTGGGAGCTGCATGGCTTCTGCCGCTGTTGGGTTTCGTCATTGAGATCTTCGGCGGCCACTGGGGTGGTCGGAAGACCAAGGCGGCGGCGTGGATTGCCGTGGCCTGCATCGCGACCAGTTTCTTGCTGAGCTTTGCAGCGCTCATCAAGTGGCGGAGTGATACCGCTGAGATTCGAGCCGAGCAGACCGAGGCCCGACATGCTCTTCACGAAGAACACGCGGAAGGCCACCCCGGACACGTACCCGAGCCGCACGACCACGCCAAGCACGGCCCGCTCGCCGATATCGACAAGGCCAATCCTCACGTTCATCACGAAGCGTCAGTTCTCAGTTCACTCCGCACGACCTACACCGGCCAGTTCTACGAACTCGCCCGCTTCGGCCGCTTTGTCGTCTCAATTGACTACCACATCGACGGCCTGACCGTCCTGATGTTCGTGATGGTGACTCTGATCGCGACGTGTATTCACATCTTCGCCACAGCCTACATGAGCGATGAACTGACCGACGATCATGAAGATCATCAGGTCCACCTCTCTGGCGGAAGGCACTTCCACCGCCCCGGTCGCTACTACCGGTTTTTCGCGTTTCTGTCGCTGTTTAGCTTCTCGATGCTCGGACTGGTCCTCGCCGGAAACATCTTCCAGGTGTTCGTCTTCTGGGAACTGGTCGGGGTCTGCAGCTACTTCCTGATCGGCTTCTACGTCGAGCGGAAGTCGGCCAGCAATGCCGCCAACAAGGCGTTCATCATGAACCGCGTCGGGGACTTTGGGTTCCTGATCGGGCTAATGGTGATCGGGACGTACTTCGGTACGTATCGCTTCGCGAATACGGACAAGGAAGAGGCCGGCTCACCGGGCCTGTTCCAGATGGTCCGCGACACGCAGGGGCACCTCGTCGTCGAAGGAACCGGCCGCGAGGCCGAAGTGGTGATTCAGAGCGGCGGCAATACGCCGTGGCGGGATCTCAACGGCAAGCAGAAGACGATCCCGTACTGGCTGTTGATCGTGGCGGGACTCG
>JAYSVZ010000167.1:0-6933 GCA_043718305.1 Planctomycetota bacterium
CCCGCCCGCCGCCACGTTCTACGTTTTCCCGAACGTGACCGAAGTTTGCCAGCGACTCGGGATCACCAGCCACGGACTGGCGATGTATCTGCTCGAAGGAGCCGATGATGGGTTCGGCGTGGCGTGCCTGGGCGGCGAGTGCTTCGGAGCCGCTGGGGCTGGGTTCTTGCGATTCAGTTGTGCTGAGCCGAATGAACGCCTGCAACAGGCGATCGACTTTATCCCAGTGGCCCTCGGGCGGCAGTCGCGGGTCGAGGCGTACCTGCACTCCCACCCCCACTTTCGGCTCGAAGTAAAATAGCGTCCAGAATTCACACGATTTACGTTTCCATTAAAAAATGATAAGCTGCTCGGCTTGCGAGATCGCAGGCCCGATGCGACCCGGGCGGGTTCGTTGCAATTCCAGTCATTGCAGGGACTTCGGTCGCCTTGGTGCCTCGCATGTGAGCGCACCGACCGGTTTTCAGGAGCGGCAGATGGCGTCGTTGGACATTCTCTCGGCGATGAAAGACAGCCCAACATATGGGCGGGACGAGGTCAAGCGCGTGCTGAGCGCGGCGAGCGGCCCGGGGGCTGCGGAGTTCCGCCGGGCGGTGGAGCAGACCCATTTTGAAGCGGCCACGCATCCCAACCTCAAGGTTCGTTCGGGGATCGGCTTCTTCTTTCTGGGCCAGCCTCAGAAGTCGGCGGATACGCTCGAAGGGTGCAAGGATGCCCTCGGTCGCTATTACCGGGGCCAGGCCCTCTCGACGATTGGCCAGCATGACGCTGCCGCCAAGGAATTCGACGAAGCCATCAAGCTCGGCGAAAACAAAGTGGAATGCACCCTCCGCAAGGCGGGCGAGCTTCGCAAGCTCGGCAAGCTCGACGAAGCCGAACAGACGATTCGCAGCACCGGAGCAGAAGGGGCTCGGCAGGCCGAGTACTCCTATCAAATGGGCTGCGTGATGGCCGACCGGGGTGACACCTACGGCGCGATCGAGTATTTCGAACGGGCCGTCGACATGGACCCGCACCACCAGCGGGCTCTGTTCGCATTGGCTCTTCAGGCCGCTCGCCAGGGGAACGACGAAGAGGCGATTCAGCTCTACGAACGGTGTCTGTCGAAGCCACCATACTATCTGGGGGCACTGCTGAACCTCGGTCTGCTGTACGAAGACAAGGAAAACTACGGGGCCGCTCAATACTGCTTCGAACGCGTGCTGCGGTACGATTCCAACAACGAGCGGGCGCTGCTGTATCTCAAGGATATCGAAGCCACCAGCAGCATGTACTACGATGAAGAGACTCTCAAACAACAGCAGAAGCTGGAGCATCTCCTCAGCCGTCCAGTGACCGACTTCGAACTGTCGGTTCGCAGCCGCAACTGCCTGTCGGGGATGAATATCAACTCGCTGGGCGATCTGACACGGATCACCGAGCCGGAATTGCTGGCGGGCAAGAATTTCGGCGAAACCTCGCTGAAGGAAGTTCGCGAACTGATGGCCCTGCACAACCTTAAGGTTGGTCAGAACATCCACGACAAGGGTGGTGGTGCCAGCAGCAGCCCAAGTGCCAGTGCCAGTGGCGGAGGCGGTGGCGGTCAGAATGATTTCCGCGACCTCAGCCCCGAAGAGCAGGCGATCCTGCAAACGTCGATCTCGGACCTCAATCTTTCGGTTCGAAGCCGCAAGTGCATGTCTCGGCTGAACATTACGACCGTGGGCGAACTCTGCCAGCGGACGCCGGACGAACTGATGGGGGCGAAGAACTTCGGAGTGACCTCGCTCAACGAAGTCCGGGCCAAGCTGACCGAACTCGGGGCTCGACTGCGAAACGACTAACTCGGATGGGGCGCGTGCCCCTTCTTGAAGAACACAAGCACCCAGGAGCGAAGTTCGCTTCTGGGTGTTTGGCATTCCGTAGTACCGACTCACCACTGCGGAATTAACGCATCACCCGACGCGTTCGTCGCCACGCCTCCCTCTTCCGCCCCAACGGGCAGCCCCAAACCAGCCTGGGGCAGAGCGACCAGCGGGAGCGTCGCCCCAGGTCTCGGAGTTGTCGTAACGCTCTCAGCCCTGAAAGGGCGAAGACAGACTGGGCGGGCAGGGCCTCGCATTGTGCCGCCCTTTCAGGGCGGAAGCAGGGGAGCATTCTCGAGTCGGGACAACGTGCGACTTCCGCAGTGGGGGGGGACTACTCACGACTCAAAGTCTCGAAGCCAGCGGAACCTTCAGGCGACGAGATTCGGTGGCCGCAAGAAACTCCAAAAACTCAAAATTCGGTAGGCTCCCCCTTTGCGTTTTTTGAGTTTCTTGCGGCCATCCCTCCTCAATGACCCCACAGGCTTCCGCCAGCACGCCTCGACGATCGGTGGCAGCTGGGCCGGGCTAGAATAATTCTCGCGTGAGGAATCGTATTGTGCAGCCCATTTGACTGCCCGTGAAGAAAAAGCAGTTCACTCTGTCTCCGATGCTTGAATCGGACGCCGGAGGTTGCCATAATCTTCCGCTTCGCTCTGATAACGGCTAGTGGCCGTTGTGGGAGAGGGTGTCGCCGCAGGTCGGCACACCCGCAGGATCGTGATCGCACGCGGCTGCGAACGAGTATTTCACGCCGGATCGTTGTCCGGAGCGGAAACCCGAAGCAGCAAAGGGACCAGGCATATGGGGCGCTACACCGGCCCGAAGGCGCGAATCAATCGTCGCCTCGACTTCCAGGTTTACGAAAACGCCGGAGCGGTTCGCGCTTCGGAGAAGAAAGCCTATCCACCCGGTCAGGCCAATCGGCGCAAGAAGCTGTCCAACTACGGGACCGCCCTGCACGAAAAGCAGAAGATCAAGCACTATTACGGGCTGCGTGAACGGCAGCTCCGCAAGTACTTCGCCAAAGCCCGCCGCATGAAAGGGAACACCGGGGATCATCTCCTGGTGCAGTGCGAGCGACGGCTCGACAATGTGGTCCGTCGGGCAGGCTTCACAGTCACCCGGCTCCAGGCTCGGCAAGCGGTCGCTCACGGCCACTTCCAAGTCAACGGGCGAACCGTCGACATTCCTTCGTTCCAGGTTTCGGCAGGAGACATCGTCTCGGTCAAGAACCGTCCGAACCTGAAGGAACTCTACGCTCAGCTCGTGACCCAATCGCAGTCGTACGACTGTGCCTGGATCTCGACCGACAAGGACGACCTCAAGGCCGTCGTGACGACCGTTCCCGGTGCGGGCGATGTCAGCCTCCCCGTGAATGCCGGTATCGTCGTGGCCTTCCTGGCCCGGTAAGGACCATTCGACAAACATAGTCGTGGTTCGCTCCGCGAACCAACTTTGGATCGCGGAGCGATCCACGACTATCGGACAGTTGTTGATCGAGCGATCATAAGCAGGCCATAAGGGTGCATTCGAAATCCCAAAGCCCACCAGTTTTCTGGTGGGCTTTTTACATCGCTTGGGCAAACTTATGCCTGGCAGATTCTATCGCATGGCTCCTTCGGCCCAACGGACCAGCCGTTCCCCCAGCCAGGGGCATCGCCCCTGGGGAAGTCTTCGGGTGATGCATCAGTACCGAAGTGCCTGACCCCGGCTTGACCGAGATCATGGTGGATCATCCCCACCCGGATGCCATGGGTGGCAGCGGCAGATGCGGCAGACCCCGCGCCATGTCCCGACAACCGGACCATGCTTCCGCACCGCCCCGATAAAGTAGTGGCTACATGTCGGATCGAAGCGGCACTGGCGACCGAAGATCGGGCTGAGGAATATCTGATAAAGGCGAACGACGCCGATCAGGATTGCCGAGAGAGCCACGCTCAACCAACGAGTCACGGCAGACCAAGCGCGGACCATCACGCGGTCTCTACTGTTGTTCATTGGGTTCGTACGATTCTCTGGCATCGGGACGACATACTACTGGGAGGTAGACCCTTCCTGCGGGACGAAGACGTTCCACTGTGGCGATGATCACTTCCACTAGACCACATCCCCGCAATGATCACCGCGACAAGTTGGCTTACGAAAAAAATGAAAAATAACCTCATGAGGTCATGTGCCTTCACCATTTCTGTACAAAATGAGTCGAGGTGATCGGTCACCGTGGCCGCACATCATACTTAGGCTTCAGAGTACGAAAGCGAAGGCCAACATGAGCAAAGAACAGCCAGTCAACATCTCCAAGTTGGGATCAGAGGGCGTCAAAAACCACGCTGATCTTTCTCCAAGCAAGTTGGGAGAACTGCACGCAGCCGGAGGACATTCCGGAGGTCGATGCCGCGATGGTCAATGTACGCAAACGTTCGAACTGCGGCATTGTTACTGGTGCGGCGAAGGCAACTGTATCAACCCCGGATGGCCGCTTTGGTTTTGCTGGAACGGCGGGCATCCCAACAAGAACCTGTAACCGCGCGATCGTTGAGTCGGCGATTATTTAGTAATCGCCGACCAGCTCACGCCACGGCCCGCCGCAGGGCCCGCAGCAGTCGCTCGAACTCTTCATTCGACGCGAACGGAATCAGGATGGTTCCGCTCTCCTTCGACTTCAGTTTGATTTCGACCGGCATTCCGAGGAGGTTGCGAAGCTGCTCCTCGAGCGAGGCGATGTGCGGGGTCCGGTCCGTTTCGGAGCGGGCCTGTTCCATCGAGATGACATCGGGCACTTCAGAGGGCACGGTCAGATGCGACTCGCCGCTCGGGGCTTCGATCGGCGTTGCTGCGGCTACCGGAGCGGCGACGAGGACCGGAGGAACTTCAGTCACGGGAGCCGCATCCGGCTGTGCCCGGCCCAGCATCTGCCGCACGGTCGCTTCGGTCTGACGAACCGAGAGTCCTTCCGCCTGGATGCGACCAGACATCGCAAGCTGGTCCGCCTCGGGAAGGGGCAGCAGCGAACGGGCATGACCCGAGCTGATCTTGCCCGACGTAATGGCGTTGCGGATCGGCTCGGGCAACTCCAACAGCCGCAGCATGTTGCTGACCGCCGAACGGCTCATGCTGAGCTGTTTGCCGAGGTCTTCGATCGAGCAGCTAAAGTGACTCAAATACTCGCGGAAGGCGTACGCCTTCTCGATATCGGACAAGTCCTTCCGCTTCAGGTTCTCTTCGAGGGCGTACTCGAACGCCGTCTGGTCGACGACATCGACCACGCGGCAAGGGACCATCGTCAACCCGGCCCGCTGAGCGGCCAGCCAGCGCCGCTCTCCGGCGATCAGTTGGTATGCCCCTTCGTATTCGCGGACGAGCAGCGGCTGCAGAATGCCGTGTTCGCGAACACTGTCGGCCAGTTCGTTGAGGTCTTCCGTGTTGAACTCTTTCCGAGGCTGAAACGGGTTCCGGGTCAGGCTGGCAATAGCGATATTGCGCATCTCCGCTTCGGCGGGAGCGGCCTCGTTATAGGCCGGGCCGCCTCCCAGCATGGCGGAAAGTCCACGGCCGAGACGACGACCACGGGGAGCATCCGAGTTGAACTGATCAGACATGAACCAAGCCTCCGGTATTCTGCGCGTCGGCCCCGCTCGCAACGGGGTCGGACCCTCTTGTTGTCGGCCAACGGGGGGAAGCGACTGGAGCGACAGTGCCGAGAGAAACGAGGACAACGATCACGCCCGTCAACGGAGAGAAGCCCGCGAGGTGAGGCAAGAGAGAGGGACTCTGCGGCTGACATGAAAAGAACGGCTGCGAATCGACGAAAAAGACTCAAGATCTCGCGCAGCAGAGTTTCGGTGAGACACATGCCCGAGAGGGAACTCGAACACCACGAGTCTACGACGGACTCGGCTTCTCCGGCTCCCTCTCTCCCGCCGGGAGAGACCCGTGACGCGCCCGACAAAAGTCCCCTGTAGCGTGGGCTTGAGCCCACGCGAGAGCATTATCGTTCGGGAAACGTGGGCTAAAGCCCACGCGAATACGGGGCTCCGCTACAGAGCTGGCACCGATTCCATCCAGACCTGGGGACTCGCGGTTCTCGTCCAGTCTTCGATCTCCGGCGTTGTTTCGATCGATTCGAGCTGCATCTGCTGGTCACCCGTTTTCAGCACCTTGTATGTTCGGGTCTGGCCGTAGTCGCGGATCAGCTTTTCCACATTGGCGGGGGGCGTTCCTTGCACGATGGTATGTGAGAGGATGCCGTCCTTCACGTCCCACGTCAGATCAAGGTGAATTTCCCCTCCATAGATCAGGGAGGCGAGGAAGTCGAACTGGATGTACATCCGCGCGGTGCCATTCGGGCGGTTCTCGATCCACTGCTGGCCGTAGGCGAGATGCGTCCAAATTCCAAGAAGGTTTTGCTTGTGAACCTCGTCGGCAGAGAGAACCGGCTTCAACGGCTCACTGGGCAGGGGCGATGAGATCGTGCGGGCAGCAGTAACCTTCGCTGCGGGAGTCATCTGCCCCGCATCGGTCGGCTGGCCCTTCCCGGCCCCCCATCGAAAGAAGGTCACCACGATCAACGCGATCCCGACCGAGGCGATCCCAAGGCGAATCCGTGAACGACGGCGTTCGTGGGAGTCACTCATGGTCAGATCCTTCAACAGGCCTGCCCTCAATCGCAGGCGATTCTCATGACGTTACGGCACAGCGTTCGGGCTTTGTGGCGTGGGCTAGCGATCAGCGGGGGGATTGGCTGCAATCCAAGCGGCCAGATTATCGATTTGGGCCTTGGGAATAATGACCGGTTTTTCGGAATTGTTCAGGATGTGGTTGATCGTTGGCAAACAAACATCGTAGGCCCCCTTAATCGCAGCCGAGTGCCCCCCTAAGTTGCGCTTGGTCTGGTTCTGCAACCCCCAGAACCGAGGCGCTGCGGCCTGCGCGGCAGTCATCGGATTGAATGCCAAGTAGCATTTTGTGGCAGCCCAGCGAACGTCGGGATCGATGGGCTGTTTGGCTTTGGCTGCGGTGTCAAATCGCTTGGCAGCCAGTTCGACGACCTCGACCAATTCGGACAGGATCAACGGGGCGTTGGTTC
>JAYSVZ010000168.1:0-2389 GCA_043718305.1 Planctomycetota bacterium
GACGCCCAAATGAAAACACTGAATATCACCCACGAAAACGACTGCCCCGACTGGAACTACACAATCCACCCCAGAAACCGGAAGTAGTTTTTGCACGCGGTGCCTAAGCGACTCGGTTGCCGAGACTTTTCGACGACGAGAGCTTTCCCAATTGCTGTTCCCTCTGGCTGCGGTCATGTACTACAAACCGTAGGTCATCCCCTTCCTGCATGGTGCATTCGCATGGCAAATCTGATCCTGACCTACAAACTCAAGCCCGGCGTCACGCATGACCAGTTTGAACAGTGGGTTCGCAGCTCAAACGGATCAAGGGCTTCACGACCTACCGAGCCACGAAGTTGCTGGTGGGCGAAGGGGCTCCGTCGATGGACTACATCGAGGTCTTCGAGATTCCCGACTTCACGGGGTTCTTGACGGAGGACATGGGCGGAGCCACCGTGCAGTCGATCATGGGGCAGTTCATGGGGTTCGCGGAAGCCCCACAGTTTGTCGTTGTCGAAGCTGTCGTCTGACTTTGCCTACGGTTGGCCTGCTGCCCTGGGGATCACCTCCACCGGTGGCTTAATTCGATCTTGCATGTCAAGAGCTTCGGCATTCGCGAGCTCGCGATTCGGGTCATCCACGAGTCCATCCATCAGGCACTCGTAGTTCTCCTGAATTGAGTCATCGGTCACAGTGGTCATGAATCTCTCCACCTGGAAACGAAAACAGCCCGCAAAACCCCGGTTACGGGATTTTGCGGGCTGAGGAATTCTCTTGCCGCATGGCGGGGATTACTCCCTACCGCATTGCCTCTTAGTCAAGTGGCGGGAATGAATCTACCCGTAGACGGCCTTTCCAGGCTGTCCTTGAGAGGTTCTTGCCGCTAGTAGACGGCCTAGAAAGGCCGTCTTACCGGGAGACTATTTTCGCTCGCCTGCCCGTGGCGAGGGCTACACGTCGCAGAGATTCACAGCCTGCGTCAACCCCGCGAGTGGGTCGCGAGTGGGGATGAACTCGTGGCCGACGTACCCCTTGTAGCCGAGCTGGACCAGCTTCCGCATGAGCGGTGGATAGTTAATTTCCTGGGTGTCATCGAGTTCGGCGCGACCGGGGTTACCCGCGGTGTGGATGTGGCCAATCACGTCAATGTTCTCTTCCACGCGGCGCATCAGGTCGCCGTTCATGACCGAGACATGGTAGAAATCGAACAGCAGCTTGACGCGTGACGACCCGACGCGGCGGACGATGTTCGCGACATAGTCGATGTCGTCCCCCTGATAACCGGGGTGCCCCTTCATCGGGTGTGAGCTATCGCGCGTGTTCAGGTGCTCGAGGCAGATGTTGACCCCGAGCTTCTCGGCCAGCGGAGCCAGCTTCTTGAGCCCATTCACGCAGTTGTCAGCTCCCTCTTTCGGAGAGATCTCACCGCTGGTGGGATCCTCGGCGTTGTTCCACTTGTATCCGGTGAAGGCGATCACGCTCGGCACCTTGGCCGCTGCGCACTCCTCGATTCGCTTGGCGGTGGTGGAAATCACCTCTTCGTGATACGCCAAATTGTTGAGCCCCTTCATAAAGGGGGCGCCCGGCATGCCATTGGCTGCGAGGGCACAGGTCATCCCATGCTTCATGATCGTGACCCACTCGTCCGGACCGGTGATCTCGACCGACTTGATCCCCAGGCTTTTCGACACGACGCACATCTTCTCGATGTCCCAGAGCTCTCCCGCGATGTTGAAGCACCAGAAGACTGCGGAGTGGTTGATGTTGCCTTTCAGAGCCATGATGCGTCTTTCTGGTCGGGATTGGGTGGGAGAGGTTTGGGAGGCTGGGATCGCCTACCGGTTCTTTATAACGGAAGTCGACGATCCGAGCGAGTACCCTGAAAATGTGTTTTGCCGGGGCGTTCGAGTTGAGCCTGCAAGGCTATTTCTGGGGAACGAGCAGGGGGCTCACCGGGTACAGGTCTTCCGCATGATCGGCGTCTCCGCCGATCCGCCGAGCGACCGGCGGGGCGGGAGGCCGAGGGAACTGGAAGACCTCCCAAGGCAGCAAAACCACGTTCATCGTCAAGATCTCACCGCCCCGCTCGATGATGATCTCGCTCGATTCGTAGGCCCGCTTCTCTTTGAGAGTTTCGACAAGTTCTTGAAATCGATTGATCTCCAATCCATCGACACTCATCACGCGGTCGAATGGGCGTAATCCAGCATGATCAGCGGAGCCACCAGCGCGGATTTCTCTCAACAGGCAACCGACCTGAGGGCCACCGAAGATATCGTCGGTGTTGCCGACGACTCCCAGACAGACTTCCGACCGAGTTGAGACGATTAACCCCGGGAAGATGGCTCGATGGCGATCGAGACCGATCCCGGTAATCCCATTGTTCTGGATCACAAAGACCAGAAGG
>JAYSVZ010000169.1:0-6930 GCA_043718305.1 Planctomycetota bacterium
GCGGCTCGTGAGACCGTGGCCGCTGCGTTTTATGCAGCAGGGCGGCCGGACGCCTTCAACGAGGACCGGATCTACTACGTCACCGATGAGCAGTTCGGCTACGTGGCCCACCTGACCGGGATGATGGTCCGCGAGAAGCCCGCCGCCTGTTTTTACCTGGGGGCATTCTTCGCCGAGTCACTGATTCTCGCCGAAACGGGAAACGCCGTGGGTGCCATCCAGATCGCGGGCACCGCTCAGCCCGCTCAGTTGCCGTTCTTCGTGGCAGCGTGCGACTACACTCTGATCGGTGAGGAGTTCTTTGCGGCCTCGGCGTATCTGTCCCGCGATCCCGATCAGTTGGGGAGCCTGAAGGGGCAAGACCTGGGCAAGGTCCTCGTGGCGGCCATCGTCCTGATCGGGGTCACCCTGGCCACGCTGTCCGAAATCGCCGGAAGCGACCGGACTTCGCTGGTCAAGCGGGCGGAGAATTACCTGATGGAACAGATGCTGGGTGAAGGGTAGGGGCGAGGTGTTCGTGAGAACTCAGTTCTAACACATGCCCTTTCGCGGCATTGATGGCCAGGACAAACTCCCCTGACAAACGCCTCACTGCCTCGCCGGTATCCCTTATGGGTGGTCCTGCTCAGCAGTGGTCTCGCGATGCTCCTCGGAATCGGACTTCGGAACCGTTTCCCGCCAGAAACGTTTCCAAGCATTCCCCGTGGCCGGAGGTGAGGGGCGAGTGGCCCCATTCGCCCACGTTCTGGCGAACGTGGCTACGTGAGAAGGCATCAACTCTCCCTCACCGCGCCTTTGCGACGGGCTTGGTCGGCATCAGGCCGCTTTCCGACTCCAGTCCCTGCATGAACTTCAGGTACTGTGTCTCCAAGACCAAGAGGTCCCGGCCAAAGCTGGCCTTGAAATCGTCGAGGCGGCGGCCCGGGGTATACGATCCGGTTTCGGTGCGGTTGGCCAGCTTCTTCAGGTAACCAGCCAACTGACTGGGCCGGGACTCGGCCAGGAAGAACGTCAAAGCCCACGCCTCGGAGTAGGCGTCGAGCGTCTGGTCAGTAAAGAGATAGTCGCTGGCCACGAACTCTTCCAGGGCGTGCTGCTTGCGACGGGTCGCCTTGTACTCCAGGAACCAGACGAACCGCTCGCGGTTGACTCGCTGGAAGGCCGTCGTGGTCTTCTTCGAATCGTCGCGATTGGCGTCACCCTCGAAAAGCATCGCCATCCCTTCGACCAGCCACACCGGATCATCGCCGAACCGGGAATGCAGCCCCCCATTAAACCCCAACTGGTGCGTGGTCTCGTGGGCCAGAGTATCGCGGAACGTGCCATACTGCTGGGCTCCGATGACGGGTGCCTGCTCGGGTTTGGTCGGCCCCTTGCCCGGCGGGCTATCCAAATAGAGGGCCACACGATTGGTCGTCGGATGGTAGTAGCCGCGCAGGCCGTTGGTCTTCTTCAGTTGATCCTGTCCGCAGTAGGCCATGAACTCTTTCTGGGTCGGAAAGACGATCGTGATCAGCGGGGTTTCGACTTTGTCGAGTTTGATGTTTCGGCGGTTGTAGAACGCCTGAAACGATTTTGCGGTCGCATCGACGACGGTCAAACAACCGCGCGACTGTCCCTTCGGAGCGACCACCACATGTTGCCCGCTCGCCTCGACCTCGAAACTCTTACCGAATTCGTCGACGAGTTGCTTCCGAAGTTCGCTCGTCGAAGAGGGGCGGAAGATCGGCCCCAACTGGCGGAAGGCTGTCACCTCACTCAGCGTCAGGCAGTGCAGCTTCCCATCCCGACCGAGCAACCAGCAGAACTCATTGTCGCTGCACCACTTACGACCTTGGTAGTCGACGCCATCCACGGCCAGTTCGACAAACCGCCGGTCGATCGGTTCTTCGCCGCTTGCGGAACTGAAGTGGCCCACAACCACGGCCGTTAGAGTTAGCCAGACGAACAGTCTCATGACGCCGGTCCCTTGCAGAAGCCGCAGCAGCCTTCGATTTGCCTCAAGAGATTGAGGAGCTGACCTGCAGGTTCCAGAAAAAACATACCTCATGAGAACGAGGGTATGGAAATATTTTGCCCATGGGCAGAATTCACCCGTAGCGACGTTCGCCAGAACGTGGGCGAGTGGCGTGATTCGCCCACGTTCTGGCGAAACGTGGCTACGGGGGAATGCCTCATTTCCACCTGCGGGGAATAACTATTATCCACTTTGCTTACGCGTGGTGCGAGGAGGGAGCACCCCGCAGATTCTCCTCGGCGTCAAACTCCCACTCGAACGGTCCCGCTTCGATCGTCACGCGCGGGTTGTCTCGGATCTGCGGCAAGCAGCTTTCGCTGATGAGCATCTCCTGGAGCAGCAATGTATTCCGAATCTGGACGACCCGCGCTTCGGGGGGCTCCGTCAGACCGAGTGTCTTGAGGGCGGTCTCGACGACTTCGCGGTCGGTGTCGAAGTGAACGGGAATCATCGCGGCTGTGACGTGGCCAGCCGTGACGCAGTTCACCGTTGTGGCTCGCACATCAAGGGCCTCGATGGTGCGGCGGTTGGTGAACTCGGCGAGGCCGATACCGGTCCCATTGCCATGCGTCTTCTCGGTCAGTCCGCGAATAAAGATTCGGCGGCAGTTCGTCTTGTCGTCGGCAGTGGCGGCGTGATCGTTGAACTTGCGACCGACCACGTTGGTGTCCATCCCGGTCCCGCTGATCTCCTTGCCGATCTCGTCGATGACGAGCAGATCGATGTCATCGAGGGGGAGCCGGGGCATCCACGCGCGGGCTTTTTCGAGAAGCGCCACCTCGCGTTCGTAGAACTGATCGACGGGCACTCCTTCCACCAGGGCCGTCTCCTCAAAGGCGTTCTCGACGATTCCCAGACCACCCAACACGCGGCACTTCTGAACCACCACATCCGCCACAGCCCGAATGATCTCCAGGAACGTGAACGACTTGATCGCGCGGTGATAGATCACGGCTCCCGCATGCTTCCCGAGGCCGATGAGCATCATCTTATGCAGGCCCGATTCGATCGGCCCGACGAACATGGTGTGCGGTTTGATGCGATTCGCGATGAAGACGTGATCGGCTTCGCTGGCATTCTTGTCGAAGTGGACGGGGATCCCTTGCGGGGTTTTGTCGATGATGACGGTCTCCATCGTCGCCTTGATCGGGCAGCCGATGAACGCTTCGGTCACGCCAAAGCTCTCGAGCACGCCCCGCTGCCCGGCCGCTGTCGCTCCGCCGTGGCTCCCCATTGCCGGAACGACGAACGGCTTGGCTCCCAGCTGGATAAAGTGCTGGACGATCTCGCGCGTGATCAAGGCGACGTTTGCGACACCCCGGCTGCCGACGGTGATGGCCACGGTTTCTCCGGGTTTTACCCGCTGATCAAGGGCGAGTGCGGCGAGTTGCTTCCGGACCTCACCGGCCACATCCTCCAATTGGGGTGTGTCAAACGACTGACGAATCCGATACATCCGAGGGAGTGACACAGGGCGATCTCGCGAGGAGGTCAGGGAAGGGACTTCATTGATAATATCTGATCTGAGGGAACATTCGAATGAGCGAGAGAGGCTGGGGGTTGGAGCATTTTCTAAAATGGTCTTCAGTGTGTTCTCTCAGATCCGGCTCCCCTCTCCCCCCGGGAGAGGGGTTGGGGGTGAGGGCGAGTGGCGAAACAACTTTAGCCTTGACGGGGCACTCGCTAATTCTGGTCGGCCCCGGTGATTTCCCGCTCCACGGCATCGCCGTGAAAAGCGATCTCCAGCACACTTCGGCGGACCTCTTCCGCATCGACCGTAAATCGTGGGTAGCAGTTCTGCATCAGAAACCACGGTGTCCCCTCGATATCATGAATCATTAGGGCCCCGTGGATAATCGTATCATTCAGCCGCAACGCCTTCTCAAAATAGCGTGGGTCGGCGGGGCAGCAGCGGGTCGTGATCTTCAGGATCTTCTCGCGGGCGGTTGTGCCGGTCGATTCGATCCAGACCTGTTGATGACGACCATGAGGGAGTGGGACATAGAACTCGAACCCCCCGCCGACCGGTTTCCAGCGAACATGCGGTTCGTGATCGAAGGCTTCGGCGACCAGGGCTTGCAGATCGGGCATGCCGCCGATCACAGCATCGAGCATCTGGGCCGCCTCGATCCCCGATTGAGGTCGGTTCGCGGGACTCTTCTCTAACATCTGGTGGACCACCTCAGCGATCTCCAGCGTCAACTCGGGGCGGAGCTTGCGGAGTGGCGGAACGACGGCGGTGGTGACATCCGAGATCAGTGCGTTCATCCCCGACGGTGTAAACGGAAGCCGCCCCGTGAGCATTTGATACAGACAAACACCCAGCGCATAGACATCGGTGGCCGGCGTTGGCTGGCTTCCTTCGAACAATTCGGGAGCCATATAGTGCGGCGTCCCGGCGGGAAGCATCTGGTTTCCGGCCCCTGCCTCCAGCCGTTTCGCCAGCCCGAAGTCTCCAATCTTCGGAACACCGTTGAGCGTCATCAGGATGTTGTCGGGCTTCAGATCGCGATGCAGGATGCCAATGCGATGCGCCTCGGAGAGCCCCCACGCCACTTCACTCCCCAAAAACAACGCCCGCTCCGTCGACAGCCGGTGATCATTCAGCAGGTGCTGCAGCGATCGTCCCGGAACGTATTCCATATCGAGGCAATGCAGCTCTCCAATCTGATCGATGTTGTGGATCGCCACGATGTTCGGGTGCATGATCGCAGCCATGACCTGGCCTTCATGGACGAACCGCTCGAGGTATTCGGGATCCTGATTGATGAGGTGCGGGGATAGCACCTTGAGTGCCGAGTAGCGGTCCAGAGGAATGTGCCGGGCATGAAAGACGTACCCCATTCCGCCGCGACCGAGGAGCGACAGAACCTCGTAATCGCCGACCGTTTGGCCAACCAGTTCCAGCGGCTCCTCTCGAATGTCGTCGGGGGCTGGAGCCTGCCGAGTTCCCCACGCTTCGGAACTGCGCCACAGAAACGTCGGACCCACGGGAATGAAATCGTCCCCGGCGGTCTGCCCGCAGCGCGGACAAACCTTCTGCCCGTCCGAGCCGCGAAAACGCTCATTGCAGCCGAAGCAGTAAATGAGTTCAGAGAGGAGAGCAGGGTCCGTCATGGAGTGATATCGAGCCAGCGGAACGCCGGTCGCCGATCATCGGTAGAAGGTCTCGGTGTGAGGGTGGGCCGCATCGTTTCAGCGCTCCCCATGAGTGGTTCGTTGATGGTTGAGAGTTCTTGGGAAGATTCCTGGTCCCCGGTGCGGAATCGCGGAAGTCGGTCGGAAAGAAGCAGCAACGCACAATTTCAAGCGGGGAGTCCCTTCTGGCTGAAAACTGAGAACTGACGACTGATGACCACCGCAGTGTGAAACGCTGGCCGAGAAGCCCACCGCCAATTGACGCCCCTCGCGCCCCATCATATAGTCGAAGGATTGCTGTTGGCGAATGGGCACGCGATCGGAAGGTGCCGGAATGTCGGAACTGACCTCTCAAAACCTCACCCCACCGTCTCGCGATATCGGACCGTGGGAGTCGTTGGTCTGGGTCGCGGCGGTCGCCATCATTCAATTCGTGGTTGTCTGCTTCGTGCTGGCCCTGATCGCCTTGAGTGTTCTCGGGCGACAGAGCTTCTCCTCCCAAAGCCTGCTCGACCTGTTCCTCGAAATGGAACTCGACCGCAGCTTTCTCGTCATCGGAGCGAGCACTTTGGGAGCGGTTCTGGTGCTTGTTCCGCTTGTTCGCTGGCGACTGGGCCGCGAGTGGCGGGAGCGGGTCTGGCTCCACCCGATGCAGCGCGAGGACGGGCTGCTGGTGGTCGGAGCGGTGTTGCCGCTTTCGATTCTTTCGAACGAACTTTACCGCCTCAGCCAGACATGGTTCGGGATCACACTCGATACCAACCAACATGTCCAGGCCCTCGCGACC
Organism: Planctomycetota bacterium; assembly: GCA_043718305.1. Lineage (GTDB taxonomy): Bacteria > Planctomycetota > Planctomycetia > Planctomycetales > Planctomycetaceae > TH-plancto1. The sequence continues at coordinate 5,943 of JAYSVZ010000169.1, forward strand.
GGGGTCTCGTACCCGATTCTGGTGATGGCGATTGCGCTGGGGCCAGCGCTGGGCGAGGAACTCGTCTTTCGCGGGCTGATCGGGCAAGGTCTCGTGAAGCGCTGGGGTGCCGTGCGAGGAGTGCTATTCACCGCCCTCCTGTTCGGGCTGATGCACATGCCGCTGGCGCATGCCGTGGCGACGTTGCCGATCGGACTTTTTTTGCACTGGGTCTATCTCCAAACGCGAACGCTGTGGGTGCCGATCCTGCTGCACTTTCTGAATAACCTGGTGGTGGTCAGCCTGGTCCATTTTCAGCTGGAGGGGCTGCCGACGAGTCCCGTGTTGCTGGCGACGGCCTTTGCGAGCCTGACGGCGATTGCCTGGCGATTCGGCTCACGGAATGAGGACGACGCTCTCGCCGGTCCCTTCTGGCAACACTGGCAGCCAGCCTACGAAGGGTGCAGCTTGCTTGGATACACGGTTGCGTTTGTGTGGAGTTCGGGCGTTGCTTTGCGTTAGCTGCAGTTCACGATTGGCGATTGCCAGTGCGCCCTCGCCCGGTGCCCGGTGCCCGGCGCATGGTGCCACTGGTGAGGGCCTTGACTCGCCAGTGGGGGGGGGGCCAGCAGCACCACAAGAGCCGGCTGACGCTCGAAAACTCTAACGGTTCAAGGCGACCGCCAGTGGCACTTCCATCCAGCCCTCGTGTCGACACGCCGCCATCAAGGTCCGTCCACGACTTGGAACTGAGACTGGCTGCCGTCGGGCTTGGTCAGCTCCAGACGCAGGCCCGGGACCGAGCGCTGGGACGTATCGACGCGGATCGTCACCGCTTGCCGTCCGTTCTCGAGGGTGATCACGGCTCCGTCGGGCGTTTCGAGAATCTCTTTCCCGAACCAGACGGTCAGACCCTCGGTGTTGTCGAAGTGGAGTTGAGCGGAACCTCCCTGGACGACAGCGATTTCACCTTGCAGGTAGACGACCTTTGAGGCCCGCGCGGCGACCA
>JAYSVZ010000170.1:0-6884 GCA_043718305.1 Planctomycetota bacterium
TGGAACTGCTGAGTTCCGGCATGACGCACGACGAGATCTTGGCGGACTATCAGGATCTGGAGCGCGACGACCTGCTGGCTGTGTTGGCGTACGCGGCACGGTTGGCCCGGACTCGCCGTCTTCAGCCGGTGCATCCGTGAAGTTCCTCGTGGACGCACACCTCCCGAAGCGAATGGCCGCGTGGTTGGTCGCTGCGGGGTGCGAAGCCGTCCATACCCTCGAATTGCCGGACGGGAATCGGACGACTGACGCAGAGATCAGTGAGGTCGCAGACCGGGATCAGCGTGTGGTCATTACCAAAGACGCGGATTTCGTCGACTCCCATCTGCTCTTGGGCCGCCCTGCCAAGCTGTTGCTGGTCTCGACCGGGAACATCAGCAACCGAGGATTGGAGGAACTGATGAATCCGCTGATCCCAGACATTGTGAACGAGTTCCAGACGTATGACTTCCTGGAACTCAGCCAGGCTGGAATTGCCATTCGTGGGTAGGCCAGCGGCGGGAGACGACCTGGCACTGGATGGCATCCACGGCGGGGTGGCATCGGTTGGCTCGCTTGGGAGCCTACCGGTGTGCCTAGGCACAAGAGATTACCCCGACAGCAGGTCTTACAGCAAGAACCTCTTCCGGCTGCGCCGCCCCGGTAGACCCAAAGCGGTCAACCGGGGCCACCCTGCGAATGCAGCACATCGCTGGACTTCGGAGACATCAGATTGTCGACGGACCCTTGAGCCTGATAGGATCACTCACCGACAATAACACTGGCGGCCCCAAGCGACCGCCAGTGGCACCCACCACCCCGTGTACGAGCACAGCAGCCAGTCCGACAGTGCCACCCCGCCGCCGCTTGTCCGTGCGGCTTAACCTGAACGTTCGGCCTCAGCGGTTCACAGCATTTGGGATCCCTATGAGCGATCGCATGACACTCGGCGTTAAATGCGACAATGTCCTGAGGGACAACAGCCACTTGTACGCCATCAAGGCCCGAAAGAAGAAGATCGCTCTCGTACGCATCGAAGTGACGAATACCCAGTCATCCGACGTGCAAGTTGTGTTGGGATCGGCAAAGTTGACGTCTGCTGGAAAGACGATCGGTGCCGAGAATCCGGCGGTCATCTTGCGAAAGCTCTCCGAATTCACTTGGGACTTTTTTCTTTATCCAATCATCGATTTCCATCCGATCACTGCGGTCATTGAAGCGTGCGTGTTTCTGACGGGTCCACTTTACAATCGCCGCCTGAGACGGCAGCTTGCACTCTTAACGGATGGTGAAATGTCGCTTCGGCCGGGCGAGTCGAAAACGGCGCTGATTGCATTCCGGGGCGTTTCCAATGACCTCGAGCGGCTAACAATCTTGTTTCGCTGTGGTCATGAAGAACAGGAACTTCAGTGCGCCTTCAACTCGGCGTAGCGAGTTCGTAGGCCGTGAACTGGAAAAGGGCGAACAACACGTTCCACCGGAGCGGCGGGCCGCGTCGGTTATTGAAATCAAAGTCGTTCGCCGCCGCCCGGTGAACGTGACCGTTCGGCGAAACGGTGGGTATTCCACCACTTGACATTTGAAAGGGAGAAAAACATGGCGAACAAGAAGTCGGACGAGCAAAGCACTACATCTGAGGGGAGGAAAGGGGTCAGGTCTGGGTTAGGTCTCTTTGTTTCTCTTCAAATGGCCAATCAATGACCCCTTTCCCCCTTTCCCCCTTCCGTCGACGACCCGCTGCACCCGGCGCTGGTCGAGTGCGAAGAACTACGCGCGGCAACTGGGCCTGATTGAGGTCGTGACCGACTGGATGTCGAGTGAGTCGTCGGGCACGCGGCGAAGCAGAGCTTCGGGGATATGCGGTCCCCAGCCGGAACTGGGGAACGAGATCCCCAAGATTCACGAGATCAAAAAAAGTATGGCGAGTTTGGAGAGCCATGTCAGAGGCTGCCCACTTCGCCCCGATGGCTGTTTATCGACCTTGCAAAACATCCCGTGCCCCGAGAACCAGACCGAGCGTCTTCAACCCGGCCAGAGCTGCCAGCTTGGCCAGCCCCTTGGTTTTCCCGCGAATGCGATACTGCTTCATGAACTGGCCCCAGTTGTGACGGTGCCACGTCGCGGTGATCGCGGTGATCGAAACCTCCGGCATATAGGTCGTATGCCACCAACCGTTGGGCAGGTACAACGTCTCACCGGGTTGCAGGAAAAACCGGATGACCTGAGCCTGACGAAACCGGGGGAACCGGTCGAAGTCCGGGTTGTCGATGCTCTCGATCTGACTCGTCAGCCCCGCATCCTCATCGGGGTACACGCACTCATTCTGGTCAGGAGCCAGCAAGATGAACTCCTTCGCCCCGTACAACTGAGCAAAGAAGCCATCCATCCCCCAGTAGTCGACATGCAGCCGAGGGAATGAACTCCCCGCACCACCGAAAAACAGCTCCACCAGACCGCTGGGAAAGATGAAATCCCGAGGGAGCAGCGCTGACGATTTCCAATCGGGCTGGGCGAATTCGAGTCGTGGCTGGATGTCGTCCCACAGCTCGGGAAGTTCTCGCTTCACATCGATATTGCGAGCATAGGGAGCGGGCTTCTCCGCAGTCGAGGCTTCGATGAGATCGCACAACGTTTCCAGACGATAGACCTGGGAGCCTTGAGATGTCCGGATGGTGACATCACGCTGTCCCGCCTTGTGCCGCAACACCTCGGGTGTCCAACTGCGGGCGGTCCAGTTCTGCGTGGCGTCGGTCAGGATGACCGGCAATCGCGGGCGTTGGTATTCGGCAACAAACTCGCGTCTGGTGAGTCCCGATCGGCGTGGTGGCGCGAGGAGGGTGTCGCTGGGTGTCACCACGGAGAGTGATGGCGAAAGTGGTTGGCAGAGACTCACAGGAGCGACCTCATCTTGAAACAGGCAGTGCCTTCGCGACTGACGGCAAATCGCGAAGGGTGATCACCAGCAGAGACTTCAACGCTAATGATCCCGAGTGACCCTGCGATAGATCGAAAGCGAGGGACGCATCGATTTTCCGGATAATCCTTCAATGAGGCAAAATCGCCGGGTGGCGCGATCACCGGCCGGTTCATCGTCGTCAAGCGGCGGGGTGGCACTGTTGACGGAGGTTCCGCCCGCCGAATGGAGGACTGGAGGGTGCCACTGGCGGTCGCTCTGGACCGCCAGTGCGGGGGTCGAGTGGCGTCGTTCTCGGCTTCGATCGAGACCGCCAGAACATCGCTGGGGGTGCGAGACGCACTTTGTGATTCTGTTTCAGGCATCGTCCGACGAATCGCTTGGCTTTCCGCCCCGAAGGGGCAGCCACAAACCAGCCTGGGGCAGAGCGACCATCGGGAGCGCCGCCCCAGATTCTTGAGTCCCAACGGTCTCAGCCCTGAAAGGGCGAAACAGAGCTGTGCCTCGCTGTGTGCCGCCCTTTCAGAGCTTGCCAAACATGCGGACTCGATTCCCAGGGCGTTGCCAGCGTGGCCCTGGGCTGGTTTGTGGGTGCCCCTTCGGGGCGGAAGAACGGAGCATTCCTGGGACGGGGCTGCAAAGTGCGAATGCACCCCAGCGATGGACTTCTGAGACATCGGATTGTCGATGGCCCCTTGAGCCTGATAAGATCACTCACCCACATCAACACTGGCGGCCCCAAGCGACCGCCAGTGGCACCCACTACCCCGTGTACGAGCACAGCAGCCAGTCCGACAGTACCACCCCGCCGAGTGCTTCAACTCGTTGAGTGCTGCTTGACCATCCTCCGAACTCTTCTTCACGTTGGCGAGCCCCTTCGACTTGATCTCCAGTTTGCGAGTTTCATGGTCCTGCATCACTGCATCACCAGCAGATCGTCGATCGATTGACGTAATGTGTGTGTGTGTGTGTAAGTTGTGACGAGCGTCAGGGAGTGTAGATGCACCATGACTTCCAGGATGGAGAAAGCCAATCGACTTTTGAGGAGTTGTGTGAAATGACTGGATTTTCGAGAAGATCACTTCTGCAAATCGTGGCAGCCGTGATACTGTACATGGGCGTCGGGGCGACAGAACTGTTCGCTGGAAGTCATTCTATCGCGGCAGTGTTCGGCGGAGCCACACCAGCCACGTTCAAGGCCAAACTCTACAAGAAAGTGTTGTTGAACGGGATGGACCAATACGTTCAGGTGCCAGTCGATCCGGACCCAGCAGCCAATCCGCCATACGACGGAAATGGCTACTTCGCTGTCCCACACACCACTACACAAGAGACCAACCAGCCGGGGTACATGCAATTCAACCATGCGCAAACATTGAATGGGCTGGTTTCGGGGAGGCATTACAAGGTCGCCATTTATATGCGGACAGGTTCTTCTCCGAACTACACTTATACTTGGCACACTGATACTCTCTGGACCCAGAATTGACAGCGAGCGATGTCATGCCTCGATCAGCATTTACGATCACTGAACTCGTCGTTTCGATCGCGGTGATCGGACTGCTGGTCTCTTTGCTGCTCCCAGCCGTGCAGAGTGCTCGCGGCTCTGCACGGCTCACGGAGTGTCGGAACAATCTGAAACAGATCGGAGTGGCGATCCATGTCGTTCAGGATGCCCGGCAACACTTCAGTTGTGACATCCGAATTTTGAGCCATTACGGAATGGGTGTACCGGGGTACGACCGGACGGTTGCGGTAGCCGCCGATGAAGCTGTCCATCCACGCGGCGGCTGTCCAGCTGATCCCGAGGGAATTGGCTACTATTACATGTCCAATGGGACGCAATATGGCGTCGGCAACGGCTATTTTTCGTACTCCACGACTCCCCATGACGAAGACTACCGGCGGGCATCCGACTTTACCGACGGACTGTCACAGACAGTTGCATTCTCCGAACATCCGAGTTTCACCGAGGCAGACCAACTCACTCCCCGCGATAACTTCAGAAAGTTTCCAGCCTGGATCTCCACGCGAATGACCACGCCAGGCACGGAAGCACAATTTGTCGAGATGTGCCGCAGCCCCGGAAACACTCCGATTCCTCTCGTACTCGCTACGCATGATGTTAGCACATACACGCACATGTTTACCCCGAATACCAGAGGTTGCTGGAACAACGCCCCTGTGAACGACCCGACGCTTCGATCATACATGCCCGCCAGTAGTTATCACGTCGGGGGAGTGAACGCTCTCTTTGTGGATGGTCATGTTGCGTTTGTGCCAGATTCCATCGATTCGTCAATCTGGCAAGCTGCAGGAACGATCAATGGCCATGAGTCAATCAGTGCCTTTTAAGTCGGATGGATCTTCATGCTCAGCCGCCGAACTCTGTTGGTCACGGTCGGATGTTTCACTTGGATGGGGTGTGCCAAGGCCATCGAGTTACCACCTGCGACTTCGTTTCTCAAAGCTCTCAGGCTAATGGACCGCAATGGGGAAACACTGCCTAAAACGTGGGTGGTCTCACAAGCTAATCCGATTGATCCGACGATTCAGTTCGAGACCGTCGACCCTCCGAAAGTCCTAGCCGGTCGAACTGTGGCTCCCAAGGAGAATTGGGGCGTTGTGGCGGAAATCAGGGACGACCAAGATACCGTTCGGTGGGCGAGCGAGTTTCGAAGTGCAACGACTTTTGGAGAGGAAACCATTGCCGACCAGAGTGGGCAATTGGTATGGGAGTCGCCCGCTGCTCCAAGATCACTGCCCAATGGCAACACTTGGCTGTGGAGCCATTGTCGCGTTGATCACCCAGGGCAGTTTACCCTTGTTGTGAGGCTTTATCCCACAGCATTTCGTCCGCCAACTTCGCCAAACATCAGCTATGGTGAAGGAATCGAGGTCGCGAGGCATGCGCTACTTGTCGAGCCTGGACAGAGGCCAGCTGGTTCATTGACGATGTCGTTCATCAATGGACAGTCGCTAAACCGATCGATACATCGTCAGATGAAGGCGAAGAGAAAGTCGTAGTAAGCCAACTGTTTTGCCAACTGGCGGGGTGACGCAAGGTGGAACGTCGCCATCCGCCAAATCAAGAGGTTCAGCATTATTCTCCGCGCGGGTGGAAGTGATGCCTTCTTTCGTAGCCACGTTTCGGCCCGCGCGAAGAATAAACCTCTTGTTATTGCACAGCCCGGACACTCAAAGCAGTGCCTGGGCCTCCCTGCCCATACGGCGAAGCAGAGCTTCGGGGAGATGCGGTCCCCGGCGGAGCTGAGGACCGAGACCACCCGGCGGGGTGGCACTGTTGACGGAGGTTCCGACCGCCGAATGAGGGGTGGCGGGTGCCACTGGCGGTCGCTCTGGGCCGCCAGTGTCTTTGAGCGTGGAGCGACCATGAACCATCCATCCTCTCGTCGGGCGTCTGAGCACTGGCGAGTCGAAGCCCTCGCCAGTGGCACCCGCCGCGTGAGGCCCCACTCGGTTCGGACCCTCCACTTCCGCAATCTTACCGCAGCGAGAACGCCTCGCTCACCACGATCGACTTCACCAGCGACCGCAGCGTGTACCCGTGCGACTTCATCTCGGTCACAGCGGCCTTCACGGTCGGTTGGTCGGCCAGGCCGAGTTCCCGACCGCAGGCGTACGTCATCAGCTTCGTCGCCAGGACGCCGAGGAACAAGTCCTCTTTCTTCAGCATCGCGGTTTGCAGCCCCTCGACGCCGGTGATTTGGGTGCCATCGGGCATCTTCGAACTGGCATCGATCAGCGGGTCGTCGCGCTCGATGCGGCCCTTGTAGCCGAACCCTTCGCGGTCGCGCCAATCGCCGGTCGCGTTGAAGTTCTCCAGCGCGAATCCCAGCGGATCGATCTTGCTGTGGCAGCGGGCACACTGCGGGAGCTCGCGGTGGATTTCGAGGCGTTTGCGGACGGTGGCCTTGTCGATGCCGGGCACCTTGGGAGCGATCTCGCCCGCGTTGGCGACGGGGAGGCC
>JAYSVZ010000018.1:0-8660 GCA_043718305.1 Planctomycetota bacterium
CGCTCTGCCCCAGGCTGGTTTGTGGCTGCCCCGTTGGGGCGGAAGAGGGAGGGCTTTGGCGAAGATCGCGGGTGATGCGTTAATTCGGCGGTGGCGGACATCGCCCAGGGTTGCCCGCACGGCGGGAAACCCTGGGTTTCGATCGATTTCAGCCGTTTCAACCCCCACGGGGTTGCGTCAGTCATCGGACGCAACCCCGTTGGGGGTTGAACGGCATTCGATATGCGACTGCCCCAGGGTCTGCCGCTGCGCAGCCGACCCGGGGCTACGAGACGAGACCCCGTCTGGGTCAAAGACCGAAACGTTTTCGAATTCACCGACGTTTGTGATGCACCCACTTTCAGGGCGTGCCGAGCAAGGCGGACTCGATTCCCAGGGCGTGGCCGTCTAGGATTCCTGATTCAACAGGGAATCATGACCGATCCGCAGGGTACGATCGACTTCTTCATCAGCTACCGCGGCCCACAAGCTGCGGGGGCGCGGTGGGTCAATTGGGTCGTGCGCAGTGCGGGTTATTCCACGGTCCTGATTTCCCCTCGATAGCTCGCCGCTGTTCTCCATTCACAATCGTGGATCAACATCATGAACGAATCCGAAATCTGGAACGAATGGGTCGAGCCCAATGATGTCTTTATCAGCTACTCCCGCAAGGATAACGCCTCTGAGCCGAAGATGATCTCGGCTTTTGTCGAGCATTTGAAAGCCGATTTCCTGCGGTTCTCGCCCGAGACTCCGCTGAAGGTCTTCTTCGATGTGAAATCGATTATTGACGGCCAATACTGGCAGAACGAGTTGCGGAAGGGGCTGCGGCAGTCGAAGGTGATGATTGCCTTTCTGTCGGAGAACTATTTTCACAGCGAGTGGTGCCGCAAGGAGTGGGAAGAGTACATCCTCGTCGAGCAGAGCCGGACCTACCCCGGCGAGGCGCTAACTCCGATCTTCATCGTCGCTCCGTCCGATCTGGACAAGCTGGTCCCGCCCTCGGCCCGCGACTGGTGGGAGAACGTCACCTCGCGCAATGCCATTATTGAGATCCAGCCGTTCTGGCCCCAGGGCCGCGCTGCTCTCCAGGAGGAGATCGTCACTCAGCGGCTCTTGCAGCTCGAACAAAGCATCCGCGAGCGGGTCGAGCATGGCCGGATCCTCTCTCGCGTGCCGCGCGACATCCGCACTCGCAACCCCAACTTCGTCGGTCGCCGCAAGGAACTGGCCGCGCTGCGCGATGCCCTCAGTCGGCACGACATGGTCGGGCTGTGTGCGGTCAACGGCGTTGGCGGGATCGGCAAAAGCTCCGTCGCCCGCGAGTATGCCTACCTCTTTCGCAAGGAGTACCTCGGCGGGCAGTTCGAGATCGACCTCTCCGTCGCGACGTCCGTCGCCGATGTGCAATCCGCGCTCGTGCGTATCGCCCGCAGCTACTTACACGCGAACATCCCGTACCAGTTGCCGGAAGATAAGCAGTACGCGCTAGCCAAGGATGCCTTTCACCAGTTGCCGCCGGGTGAGATGGTGCTGCTGCTGCTCGACAATCTGAACGAGGACGCCGTCTCGCTGGTGTCGCGCAGCCACCGCGACCAGTACCCCTCACTGGAAAAAGTCCACATGCTGGTCACGACGCGGGCCGAGCCACGCAGCCTGGGCGGGATCGAGACGATCTCGCTCGACATCCTTCCGGTGTCGGAGGCCCTCGATCTGCTATTTCGGTATCGCGCCTTTGCCCGGCGGCTGGACGATCCCGACTATCTCGCAGCTCGCGCGGGGACGTATCCGCTGCGCGAGGACGAAGCGGCCACCGGCGATGACGAGTGGAAAGCCGCACTGGCGATCGTCCAGCGGCTGGGGCGGCACTCGCTGGCGGTGGCGCTCGTGGGGGCGTACCTGGGGAGTTATCCCGACATCACCTACCGCGACTTCGCTGCTCAGTTGCAACAGCATGGGATCGGGCTGGCGCTGGATGTCGCCGGACATGATGAGAAGGTGCAGAATCTGATCGCGCATCCGGTTACGCTGATCGGCCCGCTGTTCGAGCAGTCGGTCGCCCGGCTTTCGCCGCTGGCCATTCGCACGCTGGAGTACGCCGCGCTACTGACGCCCGATCTGGTTCCGCTGGCGTGGCTGAAACGGCTGGTGGCGGACGATGCCGATATGGCCGATGCGCTGACGCTGCGTCCCTTTCAGTCCCTGCCGTGGGAAGAGACGCTCCGCACGCTGGCGGGACTCGACTATCTCAAGGGGGAACCGCTGGCCCGCATGCACCGCGTTGTGCAAGAGGTGATCCTGGCTCGGCTCAGCGTCGAGGTTCGAATCCAGCGCACCGAACGCGTACGCACCTTCATCGAGCAGCGGACTATTCGCGGGCACGAAGCCATCGAACTCTACACCTCCGTGGCCGAAGTCGATGCCATCGTGCAGTACACCCTCTCTCCCGCCCAGTCGGGACACCCCCAGACCGGTCGCACCGCGATGTGGATCGTGCCCCAGCTGCAAACGCTGGGTCGGCTTAAGTCCGCCGTGCAGTTGGCCACACTCGCCGAGCAGATTCTGCGTCCGCTGGCCGAGTCGGACCCGGCGAACGCGGCGTGGCAGCGGGATCTGTCGGTGTCGCTAGAAAAGCTCGCGAGTGTGAGCCACAAGAATGGTCAACTCGAAGTGGCGATCGACTACCAGCAGCGAGCCTTGGCGATTTCCACACGTCTGGCCAATTCAAACCCGACATCCGCCGAGCTGCGACGGACCGTATGGGTGCATCACATTCAAATGGCACAACTCATCGCATCAGGAGACAGCCCCACCGTGAACGTCCATTGGCAAATGGCTCACGACATACTCGCAGGGATGGTGTCGGAAGGACTGTTCGTCGCGCCGCAGGACATGCAACTCCTCTCCCAGCTGCGAGCCATGATCGCACCACAGTGAGAACTTCGCACCATCTTCCCCCCTTCGTTCCCTTCGTTGCCTTCTGTTCAAAATCCGGAATTGGAACAGAAGGCAACGAAGGCAACGAAGGAGGAAGAAGTTCAAGGTTCGTCGAACGTGATGTGGCAGAATGATGTACAAGTGAGTCGAAGACTGGTGGGCCAAGTGCGTCTGCGATCCCAGGGGAACCCACGATGATTCCGGATTTCAACGAACACGGTTATCTGCCACCCGGAATTCACCCAGCGACCGGAGACGAGATCGCCGCTCGATTCGGATCAGACCCCGAGCTTCGCCGCGTGCAGATGGAATCGCTCTGCTGGATGGTGGAACTGGCCAGGCAAGCCGGAGTGCTGCGAATCGTCATCAATGGCAGCTTTGTCACGGACAAGTGGGAGCCCAATGATGTCGACTGCGTACTGCTCATCGACGACAATTATCCTCTCGAAACAACAGCGAATGAAGAATTGCAGGTGGGGTTGCCGTTTCTCACAATGGAGATTGTCCGGGAAGAAGGCTTTCGCCAACTCACTGAACGGACATTCGCCAATGACCGTTTCCGGGTTCCCAAAGGAATCATTGAGGTGTTGCCATGATCGAAAACCAGATTCAGTACGAGAACACACTCGTCAAACGAGCAGAGCTCCAACGGTTGGTTGACAAGACGTTGTCCGAGCCGGGAGAGTCCTACGCTCGCGAGTTGACGATTCAGTCGCTGAAGCGGCGGATCAATCGGTTCACCGAAGAGATGCTCCGCTACACAGCGCAGCAGACAGCGAAGGCATCGCACTAAACCAACTCGGCAATGTGTCGCGCGAGCAGGGGAATCTGCCCGAGGCCCAGCGGCTCTTCGGCGAGTCGCTCCGCATCCGGCAGCGGCTGGCCGAGTCGGACCCGGCGAACGCGGCGTGGCAGCGGGATCTGTCGGTGTCGCACAACAAGCTGGCGCATCACGCCCGAGCCAGCGGCGACGAGGCCGGGTTCGTGGCGGAGCTGCGGGAGTGCTACCTAGTGCTGGACGGAATGCGGCAACGCGACCTGCACTTCGATCCGCCGCTGGCCCAGGTGTACCAGCAACTGGCCGGGATGTTCGGGGACACGTAACGCCCGGCGTCGCAGAATTCGTCAGAATTCTGCCGTTCCCGGGACGCCATTCGCAGGACGGCTGAAGTCTGACGACTTCTGCTACAGAACACCGCTCCGCTCCGCAGAGCCTTCGCGTCGCAGCGAACCGGGCGCACTCCAGACCGAACAGCGTCGCGACGGCCAACGTCTCCCCGGCACGTTGGACTCACCGGCCAACGCTCGCTGTCGATCGGCAAGTCGCGATGTGCTCCGCAGCGAGCGGGCGGACGTCAGTCCCCGCAAAGCCTCGATCTTCACCATCAAAAGCAACGACACCCGAATGGCATCGGCTTTCGAGCGATTGGGGCGCTCTGTCAAGAAAGTGGACTTGCCCGGATTTGGTGGATCGTGAGACACTTCGGACCATCCGTTTGGCCTCGTGGCCGGTCCCTGCCTTGATCTCGTTCCGATGTCCTTGCGTCGTACCATTCCGGTCTGTGTCGTTCTGGCCTCCCTGGCCGGATGTGCGGGCGTGTCGACACTTCGCAGCGCAGGGGTCGTGCCGGTCAGTGCTCCCAACCCCATGTTCGTCACCACGAACAATGAGGATCAACTCTGGGAGCGGGTCGTCGAAACGCTGGAGGATTACCAGTTTCCGATTCGCAAAGAGAATCGGATGTCGCGCGTCATCGAGACCGACTACAAGGTCGGGGCCAGCTTGTTTGAGCCGTGGCACAGCGATTCCGTCGGCGTCGCCGATCGCCTGGAAAGTACGCTGCAATCGGTTCGCCGCCGAGTCATCATCACGCTGGTCCCCAACGAACAACAGCCGGGTTATCTGGTTCACATCGAGGCCCAAAAGGAGTTCGAAGACCTCCCGGGCCTGGCGGCGAACTCGCCGGGTGGGGCGACCTTCCTGGAGAGTCGGCCGCTCGATCGCGACCTGAATCTTGTCTCGGGACAATCCGCTCCCTCGGGCTGGATGTCGGCGGGACGGGATTACAAGTTGGAACTGTCCATGATGGGGCAGCTTCGGCATTTGCTTTCACAGAACCGGTAGAACCTTGAGTTCTTGAATTTCAGGTCGGGATTCGAGACCGGGATTTGAGATTCGTCGTCCTGCCGGGTAGACTGAGAGAGAGATCGAAGCGGACTCATGCGTCAGCGTGTGCTGGGGTGAGGGCCGTTTCCGCGACAATCGGGGACCGGATGCCTCTTTCGCGGAGGTGTCGGAACCGAGAGGACTTTCGCCGATGTTCGGAATCAATCACTGGGAACTGCTGTTGGTGGCAGGGATTGCAGTCCTGCTGTTCGGAAGTCGTTTGCCGCAGACGATGCGTTCGGTCGGCAAATCGATCTCCGAATTCAAAAAGGGGATCAAGGACGGTGAAAACGACGACCGAGCGGAACCTCCCCAGCAAATCGGAGGCTAGCTCGATGCTCCGGATGAGCATTCTTCTGGCGGCAGCATGGATGCTGTGGGGTTTCATTGTTGAGCCCTGCCTCGCCGCTGAGCCCTCGTCGCCATCCGACAATTCCGCAGAAATCACCGTGGCTGAGATCCAGCCGGTGATTGATTTTCTAGCGAGCGACACGCTCCAAGGGCGTGATGCGGGGACGGAGGGGGGCCGGGCATCGGCCACCTTTCTTTCCACCGAATTGCTGGCTCTGGGTCTGACTCCCCAGGCGGGCGACGATTTTCGCCAGCCGTTTGGGCAAGGCTACCAAAACGTCATCGCCCAACTCCCCGGTTCAGAACCGGCGCTCGCGTCCGAATGGATTGTCCTCGGAGCGCACTTCGACCACGTGGGATTTGGAAACCGCACGAATAGCCAGGGCCCCTTCGGCCAGATTCATAACGGAGCGGATGACAACGCCAGCGGTGTGTCGTGCCTCCTGGAGATCGCCGAAGCGCTGAAGCACGGCCCCCCACTCCGCCGGACGGTGGTGATTGCCTTCTGGGATGCCGAAGAGAAGGGGCTCTGGGGATCGGAGCAATGGTTGAAGACCCAACCGACTCCTTCTCCGGTCAAGTTCTACGTCAACTTCGACATGGTCGGGCGGCTGAAAGAGGACCGATTGACATTCTTCGGTGTTCGGACAGCCCTGCACCTGCGATCCCTGCTTGTCGAAAAAAATCAGAACGACCTGCTCCTCAATTTCGATTGGGTCCAGCGCGACGACAGCGACCACTACAACTTTTATCGACGGCGGATCCCGTACGTGATGCCGTTTACCGGGCTGCACTACGACTACCATCGCCCCAGTGACGATGTGGACAAGCTCAATCTGGAGGGGATTCGCCGCGTGGGCAGCCTCATGACGCGCTGCGTGACGGAACTGGCGAACAGCGAAAGCTCACTCGACTTTCGCGCGGAATGCCCCCGCGAGCAGGTCGCCTCGTGGCCCCGCGACCCCCTGCCGAGCCGCCTGGGAATCGCGTGGTCCCCCAATCTCCCGATGGGCGAGCCGCTGATTATTACCCAGCTCGAACTCGGGCTCCCCGCCGAAGTTGCTGGCCTCCAAGTGGGTGACGAGATCGTCCAGGTCAACCACTCCCCCGTGACGGGTCATGCGGGGTTTATCGCCTTGACGCGCTCCGCCCCGAAGCAGTCGGAATTCGAGATCAAGCGGGCCGCCGATGGAGCTGTGTTCACAGTCCCATTGGAACTGCGCGGCTGGCCGCTCCCCGCCGGAGCGACCGCAGCCCAGGACCGGGCCGACCCCGACATTCCGGTCCTCATTCAGGTGGCTCCGCAGTCCGAAGCAGCGGACAGTGGATTTCGCCCTTGGGACCGGATCCTGGGAGTTACAGAACCCAGCCCCGAGTCCCCGGTCCGTCGCTGGCAAGTGGAGCGCGAGGGCCGCGTCGAGTTCGTGCCTTCCGATTCGAAGCCCATTCTCAGACCCATCCCCGATCCAATGCCCGCTGTGAGTTCCGACGAACAGGCGACCACTCCTTAGACGTTGAAGCCCCTACGGGGTTTCTCGGGTTTGTCGCCATCGGGAGCGAACATCGTCTGCGCCGACGCATGGAACTGATCTCTGATGACTTCAGTTGCTGTGTCGCTGGGAGAATTCATTGGATGGCCCGTGATGTCTAACTCCCGATCACTTTCCGTACCCGTTCTGATTGCGCTAGGTGGCAATCAAGGGGACGTTCGCGCCACGGGCGGCAGTGCTCTGGAACGCCTGGGAGCGCTTCCCGATGTTCACATCGATGCTGTCAGTCGGTGGTACTCGACGGAGCCGGTCGGCTGTGAGGGGCGTTTCCTCAACGCAGCGGCCCTGCTGTCGACCTCACTGGGACCGGTCGAGCTGCTCGATCAGATGTTAGAGGTCGAAGCATGGCTGGGGCGTGTGCGGACGGGGCATTGGACGCCGCGTCCGATCGATCTCGATGTCGTGCTGTACAGCGATCAAGTGATCGCCCACCCTCGACTTCATGTGCCGCACCGACTGGCATGGTGTCGGCGGTTTGTCCTTGACCCGGCCATCGAAATTGCAGCTGAGATGGTCCATGCGTCAACCGGAATGACATTGCGACAGTTGCAGTCCCGGCTAGTTCTCCGGCCGCTGCGCGTTCAAGAGCGCCTCCCCTCCGGCGATTGGCGAGCCATTTTTGAACGGCTACCGGAACGACTGCAACACCAAATTGTCGTGGTCACGAGCGATGCCACGGTGACGTTTGTCTCGTCTCACGCCGAGGCCGAGCAGCCGTTCACGATCACGGTGATGCGACCGCTCGACGAAGCCTGTCAAATGGTCACTGAGGCCCTCATCGCGCTCCTCGACGAGCCTTTGGAGCACCCCGTCGCGGTTGATCAACTTGACACGTTGTGAGACTGGAAACCGACAGAGAAGACCATGAGCCCTCTTGCGATCTCGGTCGCACAATCGATCTTGCTCCACCTCATCGATTCCGGACAGCGGATCGTCTGTGCGGAGAGCTGCACCGCGGGACTGATCGCGGCCACGCTCGCATCGATTCCCGGAGCGTCACGACACCTCTGCGGTTCCGCCGTCGTCTATCGCAACGACACGAAGACTCGCTGGCTGGGCGTCGCGCAGGAGATCCTCGACGACAAAACGCGGGGCGACGTGTGCGCTGAGACCGCAGAACGAATGGCTCATGGCGTCTTGCAACTCACCCCCGAGGCGGACTTCGCCCTTTCGATCACTGGTCACCTCGGTCCCGGCGCACCCCCAGACCTGGACGGTGTCGCCTTCGTCGGCTGGGCTCAAAGAGTCGCCGAAGATGTCGTCATCCTTTCCCAGAAAATTCAACTCGTATCATCCGCCCCGGAGATCAAGATGCCACTGGAACGCCAGATCGAGCGACGCGGAGTTCGACAGCGCGAGGCTGTGGAGCAAGCTCTGCAATATGCACGGACGCAATTGTCGTTGATCGCTTCGCCATCGAACGGCTGATCGCGGAGGGGCATCGTCACAACCGAGAGCACTTTCCCAATTCATCTTCAGTCATCGCTCCCGTCAGTCTGCTGAATAAACAATACAGTCACACGGTGTGCGTGCGTCCCAAACGTCGGTGAATTGACCCCCACGGGGTCTCGCCCCATCGCCCAGGGTTGCCCGCACGGCGGGAAACCCTGGGATTTCGATCGATGTCAGCCGTTTCAACCCCCACGGGGTTGCGTCCGATGACTGCCGCAACCCCG
>JAYSVZ010000171.1:0-6875 GCA_043718305.1 Planctomycetota bacterium
CTCACGCAAGCTGCGGGTGAGTTCGGCAACCGCGCCCGCGCGACGATCATCCCCAGCCTGCTCGCCGCCCGCCGCGAGAACGAGCGGCAGGGGAACCTGACCGCTGACCTGTACGAGATCGCCCGCGTGTTCCTCGGCACCGATCCCTCGCAGCCCGAGACCCAGCCGCTCCGCGTTGCCCTCATCACGGGCCGGTCGTTCTTCGAGATCAAGGGTGTTCTCGAAGCCGTGGCCCGCGCGATCAACCCCGCCCTGACGATCACCGCCCAACCGAGTGCGATCGCGCAGTTCACCCCCGGTCGCGGGGCCGAACTGTCGTTGAGTGTCGCCTTTCGCTCCGCGAAAGAACGCTCTTCTGCGGAGCAGAAGGCGACTCTCTGGGGCGTCCTGGGCGAGATCGATCGCAACGCTCCCAGCGTCCGCGACCTGAAATTGCGCGAACCCACGACGATTGCAGAGTTCGACCTGCAACCGCTAATTGACCACGCCGTGCTAGTCGCTCAGGCTCAACCGCTGCCCGCCAACCCGGCGGTCACGCGCGACCTGAACCTCGTCCTCGATGAGGTCGTCACCTGGGCCACGCTCGAAGCCACCGTGCGAGGTTCCGCCGGTCCGCACCTCGAACAAGTCCGGTTCGTTGACCAGTATCGAGGCAAGCACATCCCGACCGGCAAAAAGTCCTACGTCTTCTCGATGGCCCTGCGAGCAGCCGATCGCACGCTGACCAGCGAAGAGATCGACGCGGTGCAGGCGGGTGTGCTCAAAGCGTGCGAAACCGGCCTCGGAGCAGTGCTGCGAGGCTAAGGCCATGGTCCAAAACAATTTCCCGAATTGATTTTGAACAGAAGGGAACGAAGGAAACGAAGAGCCTTTGGATTGACCCCTTCGTTCCCTTCGTTCCCTTCTGTTCAAATCGGGATGTTAATTTGGACCAATTCCTAACCCGTGGGGCACGTTCTTCGCCGCGAAGCGGCGGCAGCGAATCGCCGTGGGCGAAAGCCCACGGATAAGAGTTGACCTTCTCTCCCAGCCGCGAGAGCGGCGACAGCGACTCCTCGTGTTTCCCAAAAGTTGAGTTCGCAACTTGACTGGTTTACCGATCCTGTCGCCGCTTCGCGGCTGGATGAGACAGTTCTCGTCAAGGTCCGTGGGCTTTCGCCCACGGCTACTCGCTGCCACCGCTTCGCGGCTCTGGGAGCCACCGGCGAGGGCTTTGACTCTCCAGTGTGGAGGGACCAAGACCATCGAGGCAGGCAGTTCACGCTCGTCAACACTGGCGGCCCCAAGCGTCCGCCTCGTTAATGCTAAAGCTGGGGTTGGAACCGAACTGATAACGGGAAGTGATTTTGGACCATGTCCTGATCGCTCAGGAATCTACAACAGACGGATCACCGCTTCAGCTTTGTCAGCATCCGACCGAGTCAGCCCCGCAATCACTGATCGTGATGTCGAAAGTACGCGACCAAGGGGATCAGTCGACAAACATCAACTCATTGGACAGCAGCAACACCTGCGCCAGTTGTTCCCAGTTCGTCATGAACACGGGGGGTGGGCCGGTGAAGTCGCGATCGGCGTTCCAGGTCGTCAGGAGGGCATTGACCTCGGTGATCACGGGAGCCCAGAAGTGTTGTTCACTGTTGAGGCCCGCATTCAGGTCGACAATGAAGTCGATCGTGTCACCCGCTTCCAGGGTGATCGTGGCGACGTTCAGCTCCTCGGTCTTGTTGTGGATCGCGGTCTTGGCCAGGACGCCCCCCTTGTTCGAGACGATCCAGCAGCGGATCCCGTCCCCTGCGGCCACTTCGTGGATCGCTTTCGAGGTGACGGAAAACGTCCCCCCGCGCGGGGCGGTCCAGCGGCGGGCCGTGGCGTGTTGCCGGTCGTTGCCGGGATGGCCGCCCCGCGCGGTGAGTTGCACCCATCCGAGAGCGGCGTCGGGCCAGTCGGTGCCGCCTTGCCAGGCGGCACCGTTGAAGTGCGGAAGGGGCGTGAAGCTCTTGAGCTTGGCCGTTGCTTCGTCGAGTTCCCCGTAACCATAGCTCCAGGCTTTGGACTCTTCGCTTGGCGGTGTGAGGGGCGGCTCGGTTTCTGAGTTGAGGAAGGCGAGCGCCGCTTCTTGCTGGGCAGATGTCGGCTCGCGCTGGAGGGCTGCGCGATAGAGACGCGTTAGTTTTTCGGTGGGGTCAGTGACCTCGGCGAGACCCGCGTGAGCCACCAGCGCCCGCGACTTGTCGGCCATCAGCGGGTGGTTCAGCGAGAAGAGAGCCTGTTGCGGGACGGTGGTTTCGCTGCGAGCGGGGATGTGCAGATCGGGGTTGGCGAAGTCGAACATCCGCAGCGTCGACGGCAGGAACTGACGGTCGACCGTCCCATACAACGTGCGGCGTTTGTTGGCCGACCCGCCTCCCGAGAAGAGGTCCGTCGAGCGGCCTCCGAGCTTCTTGTCGAGCTGAGCGGTCGTGGCCAGCAGCGTGTCACGGAACTCCTCCCACGAGAGTCGATGAACGTTCATCCGCCACAATAGCCGGTTCTCGGGGTCGACTCGTTCCGGCTCCCCTCTCCCCCCGGACGCTTGCTGGTAGGTATTCGACAACACGATCAACCGGTGGATGGCCTTCGTACTCCATCCGTTCTTCGTCAATTCGGATGCCAGCCAGTCGAGCAGTTCCGGGTGACTCGGCGTCTCGGCGCGAATCCCGAAGTCGCTCGGAGTGCGCACCAGCCCGGTGCCGAAGTGGTGCTGCCACAGCCGGTTCACCCAGACACGAGCGGTGAGGGGGTTGGTCGGGGCGACGATCGCTTCGGCCAGTTCGCGACGACCGCTCCCTTGGATGAAGGGCTTGGGTTCCGGCCCCTCAATCAGCGACAGGAAGTGCCGGTCCACAAACCCCACCTTGGTCGCGGGGTTGCCACGGCGCAGGATGCGATTCGGTCGAATCGCGGGCCGTTCTTTCAAGACCACCGCATGCGTCGGGGCCAGCGGGTTATTGATCAAGGCCCGATCAATGTCATTGTGCAGATTCCAAAGTTCCGTGACCGACCCGGAGTCGTGATAAATTTCGGTCGAAAGGATTGACTCGTCATAAATCAGGCACGGCGACGCAGGTCCGTACAGCACCTGCCGCAGGGCTTCCGCTTCCGGTTGGGGCAGCCCACTCGGCAAGGGAGCCCCCAACGACTTGGCAGCCTCGACACTGGCGGCCCACGCCTTGTCGACTTCTGCCAGTCGCTTCGCGTACCGCTCGGCGACTTCTTTCATCGAAGCGGGCGGGGGAGTGAGCGCGGCGATAACCATTGCATTCACTGCTGGCTGCCCTGCCGCAGTTTGGCGAAGTCGTTCGAGAACCACCGGAGCTTGGGCTGTGAACTCTTCGGGTTTCAAGTCCGCGAGGGCCTGCCACGGGTTGAAGACCGGGTTCCCCAGTTGGATTTCGGCAGCGATGTACGCCTCCCACCGCCAGACCACAGCCGGAATCAAATCGGTCGTCGCCAGGATGACATCGAACCCTTCTTGCGGGTAATTGGTGATCTCGGTCTGGGCCACGAGATAGTCATTCAGACGGCTGCGAATTCGTTCGGCAGCCTCAGCTCGTTTCTTCGTGAACGTCTCGGACTGCTTTGATCTCTTCTCAGCCAGATCTTTCTCGAAGGCCAGATACGCCTCGCTCTTCTCGGCGGGCTCGGCCAAGGGGATCAGCTCCTCGTGAGAGTTCATAAACACGCCGTACAACGAGTAGTAGTCTGCCGTCGGGATCGGGTCGTACTTGTGGTCATGGCACCGTGCGCAAGATGCCGTTAGCCCCATCGTCCCGCGCGTGACGACATCGATCCGGTCGTCATAGATGTCATGCGTGATCCCCAGAAACCGCCGACCCAAGGTCAGGAACCCCATTGCCGCCTGGCTCGGTTTGTCATCCGGAGCGATCAGGTCAGCGGCGATCTGGAGTGCGAGAAAGCGGTCATACGGCATATCGCTATTCAGCGCCTGGACCACCCAATCGCGGTAAGTCGGGGCATGGACCCAGAACCGTTCCTCGCGCGCGTAGACGTACCCCTTTGTATCGGAGTAGCGAGCCACATCGAGCCAGTGCCGCGCCCATTGCTCGCCGTAATGGGGCGAGTCGAGTAGCCGGTCGACCAGCGTCTGGTATGCCAGTGGGTCTTCATCGCGGACGAAGGCGTCGACCTCCTCCGATGTCGGTGGCAACCCGGTCAGGTCATACGTGACCCGCCGAATCAAGGTCCGGCGGTCGGCCACCGGTGAGTGCGGAAGCTGCTCACGCTCGAGCGCGGCGAGAACGAACTGATCGACCGGCGTGCGGCACCAGCCAGCTTCTTTCACCGCTGGCGGCTCGACCCGCTTCACCGGTTGAAAGGCCCAGTGACTCTTCTGCCTAGCCAGCTTCTCTGCATCTGGGATCGAGACTGACACCGGAAACGGAGCCCCCAGCGCGACCCACTTCTCCAGCACCGCAATCTGCGCATCGGCCAGCTTCCCATCGGGCGGCATCTGCGTCTCGCTGGTGTAGCGGATGGCCGCGATCAGCCGACTGGCTTCGAGCTGCCCCGGCACCAGCGCTGGCCCGTTCTCGCCGCCCTTGAGCATGGCTTCCCGGGAATCGAGCCGCAGCTCTGACTGCTGCTTGTCGGGGCCGTGGCACTTCTGGCAATGCTCGACGAGCAGCGGGCGGACCTGAGTCTCGAAGAACTCGACCTGCTCGGGAGCAATGGGCGGAGCCACCTCGTCGGCGATCCCCTGGCTAGCGAGGCTCAGCCCGAGTCCCAATGTGATTGTCATCCATCGCATCGAATGCCTCCCGAACGACCGGGCGAAGGCCCGACTGTCGCATCAGGATAGTTTAATGGGAGAGGGGATACGACACCCGCCCAGGGGCCACAAAGTTGCCGGACTCTCCGCGTCCGGTGAATCGATGTCCGCCTTACCAGCAGACTCTTGCACGTCCGTCACTGCGGAATTGAAGCATCACGCGACGCGATCATCGGCATGTGCTTCCCTCTTCCGCCCTGAAGGGGCAGCCACAAACCAGCCTGGGGCAGAGCGACCAGCGGGAGCGCCGCCCTAGGTCTCGGAGATCAAAAAAGTCTCAGCCCTGAAAGGGCGAAACCGAGCTGTGCCGCCCTTTCAGGGCTTGCCGGAATCGATTCCCAGGGCGTTGTCGGCGTTACCCTGGGCTGGTTTGTCGGTGCCCCTTCGGGGCGGAAGAGAGAGGCAAGCATGGGACGGGGACAAAGAGCGACTCGCACTCGGGCTTGGTGATGTGCGACTTGTGCGGGGGCGGACTACAGCGAACCCCCGCGTAGACCGGCTGACCTTTCCGCTGGTCACGATGATTCACCGGACTCGGAGAGTCCGGCGACATGGATCGCCTTACGGTTCGAGCTGTCGGAGGAGGCGCTGCGCGGACTCTCTTGCTAAGCGATCCGGCCCCTCGGCAAGTTCCTTCAGAACTGGCATCGCCGGAGTCGCTTTCGAACCAAGGCGGGTGAGAAACCGCACAGCCCTCAAACGCACATCGCGGTCAGAAGCGGTGAGTTCATGAGCAGCCAGTGGGGCGGTCACCGCCGGATTCGGAAAACGTTTTTGTGTGGCTTCGATGGCCGCCATACGGACTCGGGGGGCCGGGTCGCGGCGGGCTGTCTCTAACGAAGTCCGAGGGGCCTCATCGGCGACGGACCAACCCAGCCCCACCGCGGCCCGTTCGCGGGTCATCTCGTCGGGATGGGTCAACAACCGCGACAAGAGCGGTGTCCCCCCGACTTGCCCCAACGAGACCGCTGCCACATCACGGATGTCCTCGGACGGATCGGCCAGAACGAATTCAGCGAGTCGCGGCGCCGCTTGGTCCGCGCGGAGACCGATCCGGCCAAGGGTCACTGCAACCGCTCGGCGCACGCGGGCTTCGCGGTCTTCGGAGAAGCGAAGGAGAACTGGAACCGCGATGTTGGCCTCGCCGCCGTAGAGGTCGAGGCCCTCGATACAAGCTGTCACGAGATCGAGTTCCTGGCCCGTGCGTTCGCTCGCTGTCGCTCTCCTCGGAGTATGGCTCGCTAACAGTTCAATCACCGCCGGTAATGATCGGGGATCGGCAACACCAATCCGACCAAGGGCCTCGATCGCGACGAGCCGCAGGTGGGGATCGGGCTGAGGTTGCGTGGCGATCTCGATCAACGTCGGTGTCGCCGGGGCCGCCACCGGTCCCCACAGGGCCAGAGCTTGTACCGCCCAAACCTGCGTCGTGGAGTCACCATCCGGGGATCGCTGAGCAGCGAGTTCGGTCACGAGGGGAACCGCTCTCGCTGACCCGGGGCCGATTCGTCCGAGCGTCAGCGCAGCTTGGCGGCGCGTGAACCAAGGAGCTTGCGGGTCTTCCACAATCGCCAGCAAACCGGGCACACTGGCCGGAGCATCGGCGGAACGCGGGTCGAGCCACTTGATGGCATCACGCCACTCGTCGAGCGTCCGTCCGTCGTAGAGGACGGGGGCTGGGGGTGGGGGTGGACTCTGACAGGCTGGAAGCCGATCCCACGAGAGCAGGCTGAAAACCGCGAGTCCGCACAAATAGACAACCCATCGCCAACCAACCCTTCCGGCTCCCCTCTCCCCCCGGGAGAGGGGCTGGGGGTGAGGGGCGAGTAGAATCCGATGTTCGGTTCTGAACATACTGCGTCTCACGGGTCGCCATGTCGCTCGAACACGTTGGACTCACGTCCAACGCTCGCTATCGAGCTACCAGTCGCATCGGATCTAGGATAGACAGCGAGCGGGGGACATCACGGCCTGTTGAAGTATGGGCTGGGATTTTCTGGGGTGCTGGAATTCCCCTGACCCCGGTGCGCGGAGGGGCAGCGAGGGG
>JAYSVZ010000172.1:0-2368 GCA_043718305.1 Planctomycetota bacterium
TGAGCGGGCGATCACAAGCAATGTCGCACTGGTTGTTGTCGCAGTCATCCCGCTGATCTCCGAAGTCCGAACCGTAGGTCGTGGCGTGGACGCCCCCAATGTCTTCCTTCGAGAAACCGCTGAAGCTGTAGGACTGATTCAGTTCACCGATGGCATCGGCAACGTCATTCAGTTCCGACACGACAGCGTGCTGGATTTCGCTCAGACCGACGACGAGGCCGATGACGAGCAGGGTGGCAACGAGAACGAGTTCAGCGCTGATGATGAAACCAGCCTCGTCGTTGAGGAGTTGACGCAGCATGAGAATTCCTTCTTCTGTGGAGTTTTGAGACACAAAGGCATCGAATCCCGCAACCGGCTAGCTATTTCCGATCACTCGATCCACGACAACCTGACGATTCCCGGGTGGTCTGATCCACCCCCGAAAACCCGTTGCCGAACGGCACACGCCCAGCCGTTCCAAGGTGGCGACACACGCCGACACCGACCTACTCGCGAGGTGACGGTTGATTAGGCATGTTGCGTTCCGAAAACGTCGTGACGATCGTGGAGCGATCCGAAAGTTCAGTGAGTTCGATCCGTTGCGGTTCAATTTGTTGTCCGAATCGTCATGATTTTGGAACTCCGAAGCCCTCGATTGAATAGCATTATCGTTACAGTCACTACAAAGTGATCATTAGCATGGAGTGCATGGAGTATATTTATTCGAAAACACACTTTAATAACATCACTGCTGTCTGGGGGAAACGTCAACGATCCTGATCAGCATGCTTGATAAGCTGTTCACAATAACGACCAAAGCTGCGTCCCATGGAGGACGCAGCTTGGCCAATCGAGTTAATGGTCTGGATGAGAGTGGTTTCGGGATTCGTCTTGACACCATCCCTCACCCCAGCCCCTCACCCAAAGGGAGAGGGGAGCAATCGTTTTAGAAGAATCACTTGTTGGTTTCGTTGGTTGGGCGATCGCAAGCAATGTCACATTGATTGTTATCGCAATCGTCCCGCAGATCCTCGAAGTCGGAACCGTAGGTCACGGCGTGGACCACACCGCCGATGTCACGCTTGTGGAAGCCACTGAAGCTGTAGCACTGATTCAGTTCACCGATGGCATCGGCGACATCGTTCAGTTCCGAGACGATGGCGTGCTGGACTTCGCTGAGACCGACGATGAGGCCGATCACGAGGAGGGTGGCGATGAGCACGAGTTCAGCGCTGACGATGAAGCCTGCCTCATCGTTCATGAGTTGACGCAACATGGTTTGTGTTCCTAGATGGAGACTGGATTGGGGAGCCACGGAGGTTCTCCTTTTCCCCTGATCCGGGATGGAGCCGTGACGATCTTGAAAGCCTGCAGGACTTCGGAATGAACCAAATGCACAGCCTGTGCCTCTTGTATCGATGATTCTCAAGAGTCTGATTGTGCATGGGATTTCTATTGTTCCGCATGTGAATTCGCAGGCGATGATTGTTTAACCGGCCCAGGCATCATGGCCAGAAAGCACGGTGCCGGTTGTCCATGAGTTACGGAAACCAAACAGTACAGCGAGCAGTTCGTATCAAAGATTTGACAACGACTTCGTTGTGCCTTGAGGATCAGGATTCTCCGCGCGGGTAAAAGGTGAGACATTCTTTCGTAGCCACGTCTCGCCAGAGCGTGGGCGAATCACGCCACTCCCCCACGTTCTGGCGAACGTGGCTACGGTTCAATACTGCCCGCGCGGAGAATCAATCAACGTCCGCACAGACGCGGCCCGTCAGCAACATGTCTCATTTCGGTGGCAGAGTCCGCACAAACTTCATCGCTCGGTCGATCCAGGACTTCAATTCCTCAGCGGTGGCGAGCCCGGCGGGGGCGATCATCAGCCATCCCTTCATCGGCCTCCCGGTCAGGTCCATGACTTTGGCATGGGGGGCGAACTGAAGATCTGCTGCCGCTTCCACACCAACCCGAGCGATGAGCCAATGCTTCCAAATGGCGACGACCATGTTGCCGTGATCTAGGAATCCGATCCCGCCAAACATGTTCTTCTCGACGATCGCACGCTTCTTCGCGAGCAGATGGCGCGTGCGGATCGCAAGATCTTCGTCAGAGGCCATCGGTGGGGCTCCTGGTCCGATCGGCGGGGGGGGGCTTCAGTTGTCAGTCATCAGTTGTCAGTTCCGGCAGAAGACGCGTCGCGACCAGCGGGAGCGTACCCTGGGCGACCGCCCCGACGCGCGACGTACCCTGTAGGGGTTCCACTCGAACGAAGCTCGATGCACAGCTCGCGATGCTTTGAAAGTTTCCGGACTCGCCTGCCTGAGCCGCCAGTTGATACTTGGAGGCATCACTTGCGTCTTTGACCTCGGACAACCCCCAGAGATCG
>JAYSVZ010000173.1:0-6852 GCA_043718305.1 Planctomycetota bacterium
GGTCGAGTCGGTCGAACCGGGGAGTCCGAACGTCATCCCACAGCCAACTTCGAAGAGGAAACGCGGCGGCCAGCCGGGTCATGCGAAGTCGGAGCGGCCTTTCATTCCGAGCGACGAATGTGACGAGGTCATCCCGTTGTTGCCCACGGAGTGTCGCGGTTGCGGCGGCCCATTAACCGGCTGCGACGCTGAGCCGTGGCGGCACCAAGTGTGGGAGCTGCCCGAGATCAAGCCGCTGGTGACTGAGTATCAGCGGCATCGTTTGGTGTGTGCTGGCTGCGGAAAGACGACATGTGCGGAGTTGCCCGAGGGAGTGCCGACGGGGCAATCGGGTCCGCGGCTGGTGGCCTTTGTGGCGTTGTTGATGGTCTGTTTTCGATTGAGTAAGCGGCGTGTGTCGCTGTTCTGCGAGACGGTCCTGAACGTCCCGCTCTGCCCGGGAACGATCATCAAGCTGCAGTCCATCGCGACAGCTGCGACCCGCCCGGCGTATGACACATTGGTGAAGAAGTTGCCGAAGCAAGACCACCTCAACGGTGATGAGACACCGACGAAACAAGGGAATCAGAACGCGTGGATCTGGACGTTGGTGGCGGCGACGTTCACCGTGTTTGCCGTGCGCCTGACCAAGGCCGCGTGTGTGATCCACGAGTTATTAACACTCGACTATGCGGGTGTATTAACGAGTGATCGTGCCAAGATGTACTTGTGGTGCCCGCGATTGCAATGGTGCTGGGCTCACCTGAAACGAGATTTCGAAGCGATGTCCGAGCGGGCGGGTGAGGCGGGAGAGATTGGAAAACGCCTGGCCGAACTCACGTACGACATGTTCCACCACTGGCACCGCGTTCGCGACGGCACCGTGAAATGGGAGACATTTATTAAACATCGCGACCGACTCTATGGCCAAGTTTATTTGGCTTTAGAAGACGGAACCCGCTGCGCTGACAACGCCACCGCAGCCACCTGCTCGAGCGCTATGACAACCTCTGGCGCTTCGCCGAAACCAGCCCCGGACTCGACCCGACCAACCACGCCGCCGAACGCGCACTACGCCATCCGGTCATCTGGAAACACCTCAGCTTCGGCACCCAAAGCGACTCCGGCAGCCGCTTCGTCGAGACCCTGCTCACCGTCCTGGAAACCTGCCGCCCACGCGAAAAGAACACCTTCGACTTCCTCACCCAAGCCATCACCGCCCACTTCGCCCACCAAAAACCCCCGTCACTCCTCGCCCGGGTGTGAACGGTTACCTTCGGGCCACTGGCCCTTGTGGGACTTGCGAGGTAGATTAACGCTGAACTCTGGACGGGGAACGAGTTTCCGTCGCGGAGAATTCGGGGTCAGTGGGTGTTCACCCAGTGGAGTCGGTCCATGCCGGTCAAGGTGCGCTGCGGCGGTTGTGAGCAAGTCCTCAACGTTCCTGATAAGGCGCGGGGCAAGACGATTGCTTGCCCCAAGTGTTCCGGCAAGATCAAGGTGCCCGGCGGCCAAGACGCTCCAACCAAAGCGCCCCCCAAAGCGAAGCCGAAAGACGACGACACGTTCCTCGGGGGGCTGGATGACCACGGGCTCGAGGACCAGGAAGAGGGGATTTGCCCCTTCTGTGCCAAGCCGGTCGACTTCGAGGAAGATGAGACCTGCCCCTCGTGCGGTCGCGATCTCGTAACGGGGGAGATGGCAGCCAAGGAGAAGAAGCGGCGTTCCAAGGGGGGCCGCTCTTCAGCATACTTCTACAAGAACTTCCTGCGCGAATGCTGGGAGTTCACCAAGGAGTTCAAGACGTTGGCATTCCGCACCGGGATGTACAACACGATGTTCACGCTGATGTTCTTCGCCAGCATCTTCATGGTGGAATACTGCGACAACATCCCCCCCATGGTCTTCTGGTTCGCCTTGTCGATCCTGACCGGCGTGGCCACTCCGGGGTGGTTCTGGTTCTTGTCGAAAAAGATTGTTTCGTCTGACCTGTATGGGGAGAAGCTCGAGTCGGACCGCATCTTCTACGACTTCTTCACGGTCGTGTCACTCGGGCTGGGGCTGTGCATCTGGCCGTTTCTGTTAGCACTGCCGTTCTTGCATGCCCTGTCACTGGTCTCACTGGGAAGGCATTTCGAAGTCATTCCTCCGGAGGTCTTCTTATTTGTGTGGGTGGGAATTGCGGGGATGAGCACGGTCTTCGCCGCCTTCGTGTTCCCGGTCGCGACGATTCATCTGCTGGCCAAGCACAAGCACAAGGCATGGATCCTGGCCGATCTGTTTGTGATCGCCTTTAAGAATATCGGACCGATCATGGTGTACCACGTGACGGCGATCTGCCTGATCCTTCCGCTGATGGCGATTCCCGCCCTGATGCAGTTCGCTGGCGGCGGCGTGCGGCTGTTCGATAATACCCACTTCCTCGGTTGGGCGGACCAGGCCGTCACTTGGTGTCTCAAGATGACGGGTGAGAACAATCCCGTTCCGGGGGGCTTTGTATTCAGCCTGATCAAGATCGGATTCATGTTCACGTTTGCCGCGATCGCGCTGGCTCCCTACCACATTCTGGCGGGTTTCCCGGCGATCTTCCTGATGAAGCTCAACGGGCTAATTGCCAAGCACTTCACGCACACCCTCGATCTCGACCAGCGGATCATGGTCGGTACGCCCGCCACGTTCTGGGTGCGGTTTCTCGCCGGAGCCACCGATTACTTCTGCGTCCCATTTGCCGCGCTGCTCGTCACCCAGGACTCTCGCTTCACGATGATCGCATGGGCCGTGAATAGCGTCGTCGGACTGCTCGTGGGCGGCTATTTTATGGATTGGTTCGATCTCTACATGGTACAAGCGGCCTCCTTGATCTGGTTCCTTTATATGAACTGGATGTACTACGCGGTCCCGTTGGCGAGCGCCAACCGGGCGACGCTGGGGATGGAGGCATTTGGCCTGATCGGCGTGCGCGATAATCAGGCTCTCAAGCCCAAAGAACTCGAAAAGCCGATGACGCTCAAAGAGGCTTCGGTCCGCTGGTTCTTACATCTGGTCCTCATTCAGGGGATGTTTGGATTCATCAGCCTCAGCGGCTTGTTCCAGAAAGATGGCAAGGCGCTGCACGACATCCTCTCCAAGACCCGGATCGCCTTCAAGGGCGATAAGTAACGCCGCATCGTTGCTCAGGTCCGTCGTCATTTCATCTGCCCCATTGGTCCGCTCCGCATGTCGCAACCGCCACCCACATCCCCCGCTGATGATGTCACCGTCCTGATCTTCGGGGCGTCCGGCGACCTTACGTCGCGCAAGCTGATCCCGGCCCTCTATCGCCTTCACAAGGACGGGTTTCTCTCGGACCGGTCACTCGTGGTCGGCGTCGCGCGCCGTCCGAAGACCGATGAGTCGTTCCGCAACGAACTCCTCACCGCGGGCAGTGACCACGCCCGGGATGGGATGGATCAGGAGAGCTGGAATCGGTTCGCCAGTCGGCTGCATTATGTGCAGGCGGACCTGGCTTCTGCCGAGGACTTCCACGCTCTCCGGCAACAGGTCGAAACGCTCGAGCGCGAGGCCGGTCTTTCCGGGCGGCGGCTCGTCTACCTGTCGACCGCTCCCGAGCTGTTCCTCCCCTCGATCGAGTCCCTCGCCGCCGCCGGGATGGTTCCGCCGCCCGATCAGCGGGACCGACTGCGGGTGGTCATTGAGAAGCCGTTTGGGCATGACATCGCCTCGGCCCAGGCGCTGAGTGATTCACTGGGGCGACTGCTGAGCGAAGACCAGATCTATCGCATTGACCACTACCTCGGCAAAGAGACCGTTCAGAACATCTTGCTGTTCCGGTTTGGCAACGCGATCTTCGAGCCGCTCTTTAACCGCACGCACGTTGACCACATCCAGATCACCGTAGGCGAGGCCCAGGGAATCGAGGGCGGTCGCGGCGGCTACTACGACAAGGCTGGGGCCCTGCGCGATGTCCTTCAGAACCATGTGTTGCAGCTTCTCTGTCTCGTCGCGATGGAGCCGCCCGCCAGCTTCGAAGCTGACTACATTCGCAACGAGAAGCTCAAGGTTCTTCAGTCCCTGTCCCCCGGTCGCCCCGGTGGGGCTGTCGGCGATTGGGCCATCGCGGGCCAATACGCCGCAGCCTCTGTGAAGGGAAAGCGGGTCAAGGCGTACCTCGACGAGGAACGGATCGACGAGGACTCGCGCCGTGAAACCTTTGCCGCGATGCAGGTCCGGATCGACAATTGGCGCTGGGCCGGTGTGCCGTTCTACTTGCGGACCGGGAAGCGGCTGCCCGCTCGCGTGACCGAGATCGCGATCCAGTTCAAGCTGCCGCCGCTCAATCTATTCCATACGGTGGAGTGCGATGGCGATGTGTGCGGAATCGTCGATGCCCGCCCGAACTCGCTCGTGTTCCACATCCAGCCGACCGACTCGATCTCGCTGACGTTCTGTGCCAAGCGGCCTGGCATGACCTACCAGGTCCAGCCAGTGAAGATGGACTTCAGCTACCAGAACTCGTTCAGTGTCGGCCTACCCGAGGCGTACGAGCGGCTGCTGCTCGATGCGATGCGCGGCGACTCGACGCTCTTCACGCGGAGCGATGAACTCGAAGCTGCGTGGCGGTTCCTCGATCCGGTGCTAAAGGAGTGGGAAAGCCCGAACCATCGGCCCGAACTCTACCCCGCAGGCCAGTGGGGCCCCAAGGCCGCCCACGAACTGCTGGGTCGCAGTGGCCGGGCCTGGCGGACCCCGGAACTCGATGTCACACCTCCCAAGCCGACGATGACCGTGGGCAACGATGTGACGCCAGTGGAGTGAGTATTCGCCGACCTTCTGGCGAACGTACTTAGTTAGTTAGGATCGGCACGGAAATAATAGTCGTGGTTCGCTCCGCGAACCAACGTTGGATCGCGGAGCGATCCACGACTATGGGAATGGACCTTCGAACATGATGCGAGCTCTCTGGTTCCTTGCTCTGGCACTGTTTTCTGCACCACTCTTGGCAGGCACCAAGACCTGGGACGGGAAGCACTCGACCGAGCGGATCGAGGTCACCGTGGTCTACTTTCTTCCAAAGGACCGCCAGCCGCTACCCGATTGGAAGGACCGGGTCGACTACTACGCCGAGCGGATCACGCAGTTCCACACGCGCGAGTTCGGGGAGCAGTCGACACTGACGACGGTCGTGAAGCCCGAGCCGTTTCGATCGACGCGGACCACCGAAGAGTTACGGGGCGGCGATGCGGACTTCATCTTCTTCCGGACCTTGGAAGAGGTTCACGACACTCTCAAATTCGGTCAGGGGGAACACCCCGCCTTTCCGATTCTGCTGGTCCTCAGTGATATCAACTGGCGCCCGCTCGATGATTTCTATCGACTGCGACCCGGTCCCAAGGGGCTGGAGCACGAAGGCAACATGAGTGGCGGGCGGCACTTTCCCGGAGCTGAGGCGGGCGGAGCGCGGGCGACCTACTTGGCCGATCGGGGGATCGGTTGGGGGCTGGTGAGTGCGGACGGGTGGCGCGTGCCGTACTCCGGCAGTGACTGCGTCGTCTACCACGAAGGAGTCGGCCACACCGTCGGTCTACCCCATCCGGACGAGGGAAATCCCTCGGTGATGAGCCTGGGGCAGTACCACGGCTGGATCAGCGAATCGTTCCTTGATGTCGACCAGAAGGAGCACATGCAGTGGAAAGCCCCCGCCTCGGCACCGCCCGTGTCGCTCTTCTCAAAGTTCCGAGCGATCCCTCAAACGCCGGTCCCGAAACCGGGGGAACAGGTTTTACTGAAGTGTGACTGGCCCGCAGGAGCTCAGTTGCAAATGCTCCATGTCCAGGTGCAGACCGATCTCTGGGGGCCGTGGCTCGATATCGAATCGCCCGTCCCACCGGATGGCCACACACCCGCTGAGATATCTCTCGGAAGCTACGATCGCCCGACGCCGATCAGCTACCGCATCCAGGCGACACTCAAAGACAAACAGTCAGTCGAGCTGTGGGGCTACTTGCAGGTGCGGACGAACGAGAACGAACCGCCACAGCCTGCGTTCGTGCCGTCCGACCTGCTGCCCGCCGGTTCGAGGGAGAAAGCCGCCACCACACTCGAAGTATCAACCGCCGCCGAGATCGAACTACTGCCGCTGGTCCGTGTGGACCAAGATGCGGTCTCCGGTGAATGGACTATGGAGAACGGCATTCTCACTTCACCCAAGGCGTATGGTGCCCGCATCGAGTTGCCGTACCAGCCGCCCGCGGAGTACGACCTGACCGCGATCGTCGAACCGCTCGATGAGCCGAGCGGACTGATCCTCGGTCAGCGCAGCGGTGATCAGAGATTCTTGGTGCTGCTCGGATACCAGCCCGACAAGACGCCGCTCAGTGCGCTCGAAAACATCAATGGCCAAAACGTCGGCAACCCCTCGACGCATGCGGGCCCGGTCTTCGTCCAAGGCCGACCCGCGCAAGTGATCTGCTCGATCCGCAAGACCGGCGTCAAGGTGCTCGTCGATGGCCGCAGTGTGATCGACTGGACCGGCGATCCCAAGCAGTTGTCGCTCGGCGAGTATTGGGAGACACCGCACAAAGATGCCTTGTTCCTCGGAGCCTATGACTGCCGCTACCGTGTGTCGCGAGTGACGCTGACGCCACGCTCTGGGAGTGGGCGGGCACTACGCGAGGAGTAGCCCGCCTATCCCACGGTGGCCGAGCGGCTAATCGATATACACAAACTCATTCAGATTGAACAACGCGTGGCAGAGATCCAGCCAACCCTGGGAGCGATCCGCAGGGAGTGCGAGAAACTGTTGGGCATGGGCGCGCTCTTGTTCGGAAGGCCAGCGACCGAAGGCCATGACCCACGCTGTGGCGACTTGCTGGG
>JAYSVZ010000174.1:0-6848 GCA_043718305.1 Planctomycetota bacterium
ACCGAGGCCATCAACCACGACCCGGCGATCACCTACATTCAAACCGGCAGCCAGATTCCCGGTCGCCCCAGTATGGGGGCTTGGACCTCGTACGGACTGGGCAGCCCGAACAAGGACTTGCCCGCGTTCGTAGTGCTGGTCTCGCGGCTGGGAACTGGGGCGACGCCGCAGGCTCTCTTCTCGCGGCTGTGGGGGTCGGGGTTCTTGCCGACGAAGCATCAGGGGGTCGCGCTGCGGTCCTCGGGCGACCCGGTGCTGTACCTCACCGACCCAGCGGGAGTCGACAAGGCCACGCGCCGCAAGATGCTCGACGGGCTGGCCGACTTGAACCAGCAGCGGTACGAGGCGATGGGCGATCCCGAGATCACCAGCCGCATCTCGCAATACGAGATGGCCTATAAGATGCAGACCTCGGTGCCGGAACTGGCCGACATCTCGAAGGAGCCGCAGTCGGTCCTCGACATGTACGGGCCAGATGTCACGAACCCGGGGACGTTTGCCTACAACTGCTTATTGGCCCGGCGGCTCGCCGAACGTGGTGTGCCCTTCACGCAGGTCTTCCTCCGAGGTTGGGACCACCACGGCAGTTTGCCGGGGAACATCCGCGGCCTGTGCCCGGCCACCGATCAGCCGAGTGCGGCCCTTGTGAAGGATCTCAAACGCCTGGGCATGCTCGACGACACCCTGGTCGTGTGGGGCGGCGAGTTCGGACGCACCGTCTACAGCCAGGGCACCCTCACCCCGGACAACTATGGCCGCGACCACCATCCCCGAAACTTCACGATGTGGATGGCGGGCGGCGGCGTGAAGGGCGGCCTGACCTACGGAGAGACGGATGACTTCAGCTACAACATCACCGAGAACCCCGTCCACATCCACGACCTCAACGCGACGATCCTGCACTGCATGGGGGTCAACCACGAACAGTTGACCTACAAGTTCCAGGGCCGCGACTTCCGCCTGACCGATGTGCATGGGAACGTGGTGAAGGGGATCCTCTCGTAGGACAGGCACTTTGCCCCGCGTTCGTACGAAAGGCAATCCTGGCCACTTCACGGAAGGTCTCACCTTCTATCGATTCACCTGGCTAGTTAGAGCCTTTCGCGAAACGGGTGTGCGGGTGAATGGAGAACGGACGCCTACGTCCGATTCGCCCGGACCTCGGGGTTCAGGCTACGGAAGCCGGACACGGTTTCGGCGATCAACATCAGTCTGAACATCCCTCCCGCTGGCCTTCACGATCGCCCACTATGCAACGACTCATTGGCTCTCATCTCAGTATCGCGGGTGGCTACTACAAGGCTGCCAATGAGGCGGGAGCCCTCGGGATGGCGACCGTCCAGATCTTCACCAAGAATGGGAGCCAATGGCACGCCAAGCCACTCGTCGAGGAGGAAATTCGCCTCTTCAAAGAGGCCATCGCTCGCAACAATCTGCAACTCCCCTGCTCGCACGATAGCTACCTGATCAACCTGGGGAGTGTGAACGATGAGTTGTGGAATAAGTCGATCGACGCCTTCGTGATCGAACTCGAGCGAGCGGAGGCGCTTGGACTGGTGGGGGTTGTCACCCATCCAGGTGCGGCAGGCGAATCGGAAGAGGATGAGGCCCTCGCCCGCGTCGTCGAAGCCTTTAACATCATCAACGACCGTACAGCCGGGTTCAAAGTCCAGACCTGGATCGAGGCCACCGCTGGCCAGGGAACAACGCTCGGCTACCGCTTCGAGCATCTGGCCTACATCATCAACGAGGCCCAAGACCCCGACCGCTTCGGGGTCTGCGTCGACACCTGCCACATCTTCGCAGCGGGGTATCCACTCGGCACCGCAGCGGAGTACCAAGCGACGTTTCAGGAGTTTGATGATGTGGTCGGCATCGACCGCATCCGGGCGTTTCACCTGAACGACAGCAAGAAGCCGCTCGCCAGCCGCGTCGACCGCCACGACCATATCGGCGAGGGATTCCTCGGGTTGGAGCCGTTTCGATGTCTGATGAACGATGAACGCTTCGCTGATCGGCCCATGTATCTGGAGACAAAGAAAGAGCAGCGTGACGGCGAGGAGATGGACGCCGTGAACCTGCGAACCTTGCTGGGGCTGATTCAGAAATAGGTTGGGACCGTTACCCGATTTGATCGGCGATTGCGAAGACTTCAGCGGTGTTGAGGACAATGTCGTTCTGCACAAACAGGGCCTCGACCGCAGCCCGATGGACCTTCATCTTCGCCCCGCCGATGCCGATCGCTCCGTAGCAGACGACATG
Source organism: Planctomycetota bacterium (assembly GCA_043718305.1). Lineage (GTDB taxonomy): Bacteria > Planctomycetota > Planctomycetia > Planctomycetales > Planctomycetaceae > TH-plancto1. The sequence goes on from JAYSVZ010000174.1 coordinate 2,263, forward strand.
ACCATGCTCTTTGGCCTTGTCTGTGACGCCGATTCCTTCGAGGCCCGTGGGGGGGACCGCGTTGAGATCGATCGCCACCTTGAGGGAGGGAATCTGGCTCCACTGGGCTTCCTTAAGGAACTGCACGGAAGCCGCTCCAGCTGCGATCAGGATCTGGCATCCGGCCATCAGTCCCGTGAAATCGGCACCATGCGGGACAGCTGGGATCAGGCGGGCGTCCGGGTACTTCTCATGAATGACATCGCACGTCTCGCGTGCCCGTTCGAGCGTTCGCGAGGTCACGGTGACCTCGACATCCCGGCTGGCCAGAATCTCCGCCGCCCGCTGACCGACGGGGCCGGTTCCGCCTAACACCACTGCCCGCGAACCCGCCAGCTCGATATGCCGCGCAGCAGCCCGGACAGCCGCCGCTGCCGTTGTATTGGAGCCATTCGAATCGAGGAGCACCGAGACCCGAATCGACCCGAAGAAGAGCGACTGAACCTTTTGAAACACAGTTTCGCCCGCCTGCACATCGCTGCCGCCGACGAAGATCGCAGTGTTCTTCAGGTCGTGGGGGCTGCGTGTAAACATCGCACCGTGAACAAGCCCCGTGACGTTCTCGGCGTTCACTCCGCCGTACGAGAAGATTTCGTCCACCCCGGCATCGATCGCCACAACACGATCGAAGACGCTGGGTTGGTGATCGGTGTCGAGTTGGAGCAGGATCTTTTTCATGGCCTATGTCCGTGGAGGGCAGGAGTCCACTTATCGTACCGAACCGTCCGGGGTCAGGCACTTCACAATTCACAATTGGCCGGATGAAGTCGGCTCCGACAATCGACGCGGTTCGTCGGCCAATTCTGAATTCTGAATTGCCAGACCCCTGCGCTGGTGAGTTCTCGGCATGCGTTCATTCGGGGCTACGGCTCACGATCTCCAGGACCACCGGACTTCCCAACCCCTCGGCAGGACGATCGGGATCGACGAGCGGTAAGACGATCACCAACTGGTTATGACCTGACAATAGCGGGGTGACCTCGGCTCGATAAATCGGCAGCGCGTCGACCACCGTGAGCCGCTGCTCGTTGAGAAAGAGTTTCGAAACGGTGCCGTGCGTCGTCACCACAATGAAGACCTGGTCGAGCGGCTTGATCCCAGTCGGGGTATGAAACCGGCGACGGAAGGCCACCGCGCTGCTCATCGCGGGGAGCTGCCCCCACTCATCGGGCAGGCTGACTTTCGACCAATTCGCCCCGTCCGTGGTCAGCGGGGACCATTCCCACGGACCTTGCAGCCGAATGCGATGGGTCGAAAGGGCCATGGGAGACAGTATGGGTAGCCGTGTGGAGAAAGTTGGTTTCGCCTGGAACCGAGGAAAGGTCCGGCAGGCGTAACGACCCAGCTCAGCAGCGGCGGGGGCCGAGTGAGCTACGAACCCCAGAAGCGCTACATGCCCCCGCCGTCTGCTGCAGCGCCTGGTTCGGCCTCTTCTGTCCGCCCGCTTGCGAGTGCCCTGCCGCTCGGCGGGCCTGCCAGCGCTGCCCCAGCGACGGCGAGGACGGCGAACCCGAGAGGGCCGTACCAGGGGGAGTCGAACGGGAACATGCGGTAGGCGTTGTTCCCCTCGGCCACCCCGACCAGGACGGCGACCGTCACACGCGCCCACGCCTCCCCGCGGCGAACCGGGCCGTTGGCCAGTACCAGCACGGCCACCCCGATGGCCAGCAGGCAGCCGCCGATCGAGCGGAGCATGGCCAGGTCCAGCGCGGCGTACCGTGGGTCGAGTGCGCCACTGGTCGCGCCCAGGTAGGCGAGGTGATTGGGCGGGACAGAGGGCACGAGCAGGTCGTAGAGCGCCCCGACGATGACTAGCACTCCGGCCACGTTGAGAAGCGATAATCCGACCGCGCGACGGCTCATCCGCATCTTCCTCTCCGCCGCCGAACAGGTCTTCGACCGCCGAAGTGCGGTAGAAGGATGTAATGATTCTAAGGTTGAGTATGGATGTGTCAACTTCGATGCGACATGCTGCGAAACGAGTTGCGACTGACTGATGGTTCAAATCCCATGCTACGCCGCACTCGGTTCCATGCGATGCCGCACCATCGAAAGTCACTTCACCCGTGTGGAAAAGATCAGCTTCACATGGCACTTCCGGACCAACTGCGTCAGATGACGCCGCAGTTCGCGTCGGCAAATTCCTGTTCACCATTGCTCAATCTGACAAACCGCCCAGTGACGACGTTCGTGTGCGTGCGCTGACAGCCTGGCTGCGAGCGAACTGGGAGTCTAACCAACGAGAGGAGGCCCGCGTTGACGCTTGCACTACCGCCTGACACCGTTCAGTTCTACAACGATGGTGGCGGTCCGCCGAAGACGCCGCTGCTTCAGGAGGCCGAGCGGGCGTACCGGGAGTCGTACTTGGCTGGGGCTCGCGAGGTCTTGACTTGGGATATGCCTGATCCGGAGGTCATCGACGAGGCGTGGCAGGCTCGCAAACGAGCCCGGCGAGCGGCTGAGGTGTTTGTGCCATCGTCATTCATGTTGGGCGATCCCTCAATGGACAGCGAGCATGTCGACAACCTGGCTGAACATGTGATTGCCGAATTGGCTGGAGTTCTGCCACGGTCGGAAGAACTCAACCGCCATGAACAATGCTCGGTGGAGATGATGCTGGTGCCGCGAGGAGTATCGAGTGCATATCGGCAACGGCCAGTGAAGCTGGACATTTGCATGATGTGCCGTATTCGATGCGTCATAGCCCTGAATGCTCTCAGTTTTCACAAAAGGTCCTGCTCGACACTCAGCCGAGTTGCTCATAAACACCAACACAGCGGTCTATTCTCTGCCGAGCCGCCCGTTCATTCGAAATCCAATTGTCACATTCGAAGTCAGCTCAGTTGAACGAAGCTCAAAGGGGGGCGAGATTGCCAATTCGTAGTCGTCCCTCAATGATGTATGTGACCTGATCGGGGTTCCGTAGCCCGACCCATCGAACGTAGATGAGGATTTCCAAGAGCTTTAAAGCCTTGATTCCGACCATGCCCGCCACGAACACTCCCTCTCAGCCAAGTCTACAAGAAGGCAGCTTCGAGTACATCGAAGCCAAGATTCGCCGCGATGCCGTAGGCACCATGTTTGGTGCCGACTTCGAGTGGCTGTGCCAGTGGTTCTTGGAACACGCTCCCCGGTATCGAGGCCAGTTCGACAAGGTCTGGCTGTGGAAGGATTGGCCGGATCGGTGGGGGGCGGATGCGGGCATCGACCTCGTTGCTCGCACGCGGACAGGCGAATTGTGGGCCATTCAGGCCAAGGCGGATCATCCCGACCGGGCGATCACCAAGCGAGAGATCGACTCGTTCCTGTCCGAATCAAACCGTTCGCAGTTCGCCTATCGACTGCGCATGGCCACGACGGACGACATCGGGGCCACAGCTCGCCGGACGCTGCACGGACAAGAGAAGCCGGTGGGGCTTGTCCTGCGTGGTCATTTCTTGACGGAAAAAGTTCAGTGGCCGGTTCAGATTGGTGGCTCCGCCACAAGGTTGCCTCAGTGGACTGCTCGGCCCCATCAAGCCAAAGCGATAGACGCTGTGGTTCGCGGCTTCCAAGACCATGACCGAGGCCGACTCACCATGGCCTGCGGTACGGGCAAGACGCTCACCGCACTGTGGATCGCCGAGCGGTTGCAGAGTTCTCTCACGCTGGTGTTGGTTCCGTCGCTGTCGTTGGTGCAGCAGAACTTGGCCGAGTGGGGCCGCCACGCCACGGACAACTTCGACACGCTCGTCGTCTGTTCGGATGAGTCGGTAGTGCAGGGCCAGACTGATGCCGCGATTCAATCGACGGCTGATCTCGGAGTGCAGGTCACGACCCATCCCGCTGAGATTCGGCACTTCCTCAGCCAGCGTCGGACACGCCCGGCTGCCGTATTTGCGACGTACCAGTCGTCCGCCCGAATTGCCGCCGCTCAGTCCGGCAATAGGAAAAAGTTCGATCTGGCGATCTGCGACGAAGCCCATCGTCTGGCCGGACACGCCGAGGGCTTGTTCGCGACGGTCCTGGATGACAAGAAGATCCAGGCCCGCAAGCGGCTGTTCATGACTGCGACTCCTCGCTACATCAAGGATCACGTCAAGCGGCGCGCGGCCGAACTGGAATTTGAACTCGTCTCGATGGACGATGAGCATGTCTTCGGCCCCGAGTTCCATGTCCTCACCTTCCACGAAGCGATCAGCGCGGACCCGCCGTTGCTGACCGATTATCAGGTCGTCGTGATCGGCGTCACCGACCGCGAAGCCAAAGCGTGGGCCGAGCAAGCGACGTTGGTTCGCACAGCTGAGGGCCTCAGCACCGACGCCCGGACGCTGGCCGCACAGATCGGGTTGGCCAAGGCGATGCGGAAATACAACTTGCGGAGGATCATCACGTTCCACTCGTCGGTGGCGAAGGCCGCCCGATTTGTTGATGCCACGCTGCGAGATTCCCTGCCGGGCGTGATCCCCCACCTGACACGGTCGGCCCGTCCCTCGGGAAAACTCTGGACGAAACATATCTCGGGCCACACGCCCGCCGGCAAGCGGGCTACGTTGCTGAAAGGGCTG
>JAYSVZ010000175.1:0-6846 GCA_043718305.1 Planctomycetota bacterium
GACTCCTACCCGACGCCATGTTTTCCCAGTCGGTGTGTTGCCCTCGGGGGCTGGCCGATTTGCGAAAAACGATCGAGCCGAGTGATCGCCGATTGACCCGAGAGAAAAGCGCGGGCATTCTAGGGAACCCCCCTTCCCTCTTTGGTGTGACTGCGGCTAAAATCTTCAGTGGAAACAGTCTAGGCGCGGAATTTTCCTTGCCTTTACAATCTCCGCTGAGATGCTAAGCCTCCGGGATGAGGTTAGCCCGCAGTTTGTCGAAGGATCGTCCAGTGCCGTCCCCCACCTTTTCTGCTGGCTCCCCTGCACTGCATCGCTATTGGCTTTCGCTGATGGTGCTGGCGTGGGGAGTTTTGTCGAGCGCCGCGTGGGTGGCGGGGCAGGAACCCAAGCAGAGTTGGGCGGAGAAGATGTTCTCCTCCCGACGGCATGATTTCGGGACCGTCGGACGGGGGCAGGCTGTCGAGCACTCCCTCGAGATCACCAACCTGTTCAAGGAAACGGTGACGATCAGCGAGGTCTCTTCGAGTTGTGCCTGCATCATTCCCACGATTGAAAATCGCTCGCTCGCCTCCAAGGAGGTCACTCAACTTCGGATGAAGCTCGATACCGATCGGTTCAGCTACCAGCGGAGCGTGACGGTCAAGGTGCGGATGAGCTTCGTGGGCGGTGGCGAGCGGGTCGTGTTGATCCAGATCTCCGCCTTTATCGATCCGAGCCGTCCGGCAGTGGTCGCTCAGCCACCGGTCGTGCAAGAAGTGGCCAAGACCGAGCTGTCCTGGGCAGACAAGATGTTCAGCAGCCTGAAACACGACTTCGAAGCCGTTGCTCGCGGGGCTGAAGTGTCCCATGCGATTTCGATTTCCAATCAGAACGTGGAAACAGTCACCATCACCGATGTGCGCTCAAGCTGTCTGTGTGTCGTGCCCGTGATCGAAAACCGAACGATCTTGTCACGGGAAACCATTCCGCTGAATCTGAAGCTCGATACACTCGCATTTCAGGGGAAGCGGGACGCGACAATCACCGTGACCATGACTTTCGACAATACGAACTTCAAGTCGGTTCGGATTCCGATCTCGGCCTATATCCGCCGCGATGTCGTGATCCAGCCCGCCTCGGTGGAATTCGGGACGGTGGCTCCCGGAGAGGAAGCCCAGAAGGTCATTCAGATCAACTACGCGGGCCGCGAGAGCTGGACGATTCGCGAGGTCCGCGTGCCGAACCCGCTGATCACGACCGATCTCAATCTCGTGCGGCGAACGGGTGGTTACGTCGACTACGAGTTGGTGGTGAAGCTCAAAGCGGGAGCCAGTCCCGAGGAGTTGAATGAGCAAATCGTACTCGTTACCGATGACGCCGTGAACACGCATGTACCGCTGGTGGTGCGAGGTGAGGTGGCCCAGGAATTCCAGATCACACCGGATACCATCAAGCTGGGAACGATGCTGCCGGGTGTCGCATCGAATGTCACGTTCGCGATCAAGGGGCGGAAGGCGTTCCTGATCGACAAGGTCGAGAGCAACTCCAACCGCGAGTGTTTTAAGGTCAATCTCCCGAGTTCCGAGAAGCCGATCCAGGTGGTCAAAATGACGGTCACCCCGCCGGACCAGCTGGGAGTCTTTGAGGAGAAGTTCACGGTCACGATCGTCGGGCGATCCGCCCCCTTGACGTTCAAGGCTGTGGGGATGATCGAAGCGGCTCCCGAGGCGAAACCTGAGGAAGTGCCCCTTCCCGCAGGCGATGCCCCCCCTGAACAGGTCGCTCCGAAAGATAACATACCCAGCCAGCAACCTCAGGCGGGAGAGCCACCCGCTGAAACACCTCCATCTCTGGAGCCGAGTTCTACCGAGCCAGTCACGCCGACTCCTTAGGAGAAGTCGAGAAGTCGCTTTGTTCCGAATAAAGCTGCCCATCGACAAGCCAGCGATGCGTAGAATCACGCCGCCGGTCAAGTTGACCGAGTTCGCCAAAGCTCTGACCCGCGTGGACGCGGGTGCCACGGAAGGTCCACGCACATTGTTGTGAGGTGCTCCGGTTTCCCGGTCTCCGAGAGGTCCTCCCATGTTCAGTCGTCGGTCTGCATTGTCTGCTGTTTGTGTATTGGCTTGTTCGTTGTTCGCCTCGTTCGCGAGTGCCGACGATGGGTGGGTCGCCAAAATGTTCTCGAAGCCGAAGTTCGACTTTGGCCCCGTCGCTCAACACAGCGACTGCCAGGGGGCGTTGGAGTTCACCAACCCCTATAAGCCCGACATGGAGGTCGTCAGCGTCTCGACCTCGTGCCGCTGCATCTCGGCCTCGACTGAGAGTAAGGTCGTCAAGCAGGGTGAAACCGGGGCGATCAAGCTGGTGCTCGACACCTCCCACTTCCATGGGCAACGCGATGTCACCCTGACGGTGCGGTTCCGTTACAGCGGCAACGAAGTCTCGGTCAACATTCCCTGCAAAGCCTACATCCGCACCGATGTCTGGATGCAGCCCGGCATGGCCCAATTCGGCACTGTGAGTACCGGGGACGAGGCGGTGAAAACGATCAAGATTACCCGGACCGGCAACGACAACTGGAGAATTCGCGAGGTCCGTTCAAACCACGCCGCCTTGTCGACCGAACTCAAGGAGCTGAGTCGCGGAAGTGGTAAGGTCGAGTACGAACTGGCGATTAAGGTCGCCGGCAATGCCCCGGTCGGCTCGCTGCTGGACAGTCTCGTTCTGGTCACCAACGACAACTCGAATGCCAATGTTGCTCTCCGTGTCGAGGGGCGGGTCGATTCCGACCTGAAGATTACTCCCGAGAATCTTTCCCTCGGGACGATGCACCCCGGCCAAGCCCGTGAAGTGACCGTGATCCTGAAAGGCAAGAAGCCCTTCCGGATCGAAAGTATCACCGCAGCCGGTCATCCGGAGTGTTTCCGGTGCGCGGTCCCCGAGGGCGAAAAGCCGATGCACATCCTGAAGGTATTGGTGACGCCGCCCGAAAACATGGGGGCGCTCAGCGAGACCTTTACGATCACTGTTGCCGGTCGGTCCCCGCTGAAATTTCAGGCCAACGGAACAGTGGAACCCCTGACTACAGCAAGCGATACGACAAAGTAATGGGACTGAAGTGAACCGGGGGCTGGTCCGTGCCGGTCCCCCGGTGCCAGCCGATTGTTGGGAAATGTCTGGCTGGGTAAATTGCGATTGTGGCGCTCCCCGATATTTCCGACTCGGCTTCTGGGAGGCGTCCGTCCGCTTGACAGTTCTGAGCGAACGCCTGTACAACGAAGGTTCGCGTGTGTGAAGGTTCAGAATTCGCAGGGAGCACCCCTGCGGAGTGTCTGGTTCACCGGACCACGGGTGCGGAGTCGGGTTCGAGCGGAGGGCGTCCTCTTCTCGCTGCTGGAATGGAACAGCAGTGCCGATAATGACTTGTGTCGAAAGGCACAGGGAGAATGGAGTCTGAGAACGGGTTTGCCGGAAAGCTCCCATGGCCAAGAAGATCGTCAAGCGGGTGCCCGCCACCAAGTCCAAAGTCGTCGGAAAGGTCAAGAAGGCCCCGCCGCCCAAGAAGCCCGTGAGCGTCCGCAAGGCCCCGCCAGCGAAAGCCGCCCCAAAAACGGTCGTTCGGAAAAAGACAGCCGCCTCGACCGAATCCCAAATCAAGTCGATCGACAAAGATCTGGTCCAACTGCTGAATAAGCGGATGGAACTCTCGCTGGCCCAAATGACCGATCTCAAGGACCGGCATGCCGTTTGGTTCGATCCGAACGGGGATCAGGAACTCTGGGAACGTCTCGAAGCCGACGGCCCCGGACCTTTGCCGAATCAGACCATTCGGTCCATCTTTCGCGAAGTCCTCAGCGCTGCTCGCAGCCGCGTGAAGGTCGTCCGGGCCGCCTACCTCGGGCCCCCATTCAGCTTCTCACATCTCGCCGCCATCGAGCACTTCGGCAAGAGTGCGGACCTTGTTCCGGTCAATACGATCGCCTCGGTCTTCGAAGAGGTCAATCGCGGCCACGCCGACTACGGTGTTGTCCCGATCGAGAACAGCACTGATGGGCGGATCGTCGATACGCTCGACATGTTCACCCGGCTGCCGCTCCGCATTTGCGGCGAGGTCCAACTCGCGGTCCACCACAACCTGCTGTCCCGCTCGGCTCGTAGCGAAATCACCGAGATCTACAGCAAGCCGCAGGCTCTCTCGCAGTGCCGCGACTGGCTCTCCCGCAACATGCCCCGCGCCCGCACCATCGAGGTCACCAGCACCTCGACGGCGGCTCAACTCGCCCGCGATAAGCCGGGAGCTGCTGCCGTTGCCGGGAAGCAGGCGGCTGTGCAGTACGATTTGCAAATCGTGGCGGAGTGCATCGAAGACAACCCGCACAACATCACGCGGTTCGCGATCATCGGCGATGAAGCGACGGTCCCGACTCGTAAGGACCGGACTGCGGTGCTGCTGCAAATCCCCCACGCACCGGGCGCCCTCAGCGACGCCTTGCAGTCGTTCAAGGCGTTTAAGGTCAATCTGACCTGGATCGAATCGTTCCCACTCCGGGGACCAGAGGCTGGCTACCTGTTCTTCCTCGATTTCGAGGGACACCAGAAGGACGCCTCCGTCGCCAAGGCCATCGCCGCCCTCGAAAAGAAGGCCGTGCGACTCTCGATCCTCGGGTCATACCCCCGTAGTTCGCCCGTGGAGTAAGCCACCTTCAATGCGGCTGTTCCCAGACCTTCACTCGGGCGGCGACTCGCTGGGGGCCGACGAAGCAGGGAGTGCCATTTGCGAGCAGAGCCTTCTTCAGCACCCCCAACCCCATCGTCCGGCCCGTGAGGGGGTGGACCGCGACTGAGGTGAGTTGCCCCGCAGCTGCCGTGGCGTCAGGGGTTGCGAAGACTTCGGCCCCCACGGCAAGCGGGGCGGATTCGAGAGTTTCGATTCCGGCAAAGGCCTTGTTGACGTGGCCCAGGGCATCGAGCCGGGCGATGGGCTCCTGACCCAGATAGCAGCCTTTGGTAAAGCTAATGGCCCGGCGGGTGCGACTGGCTTCCTGAGCGAGATGCTCTTCGGTGAGATCGATGCCGGAGTGCGGGTAACCCGCTTCGATTCGCAAGGCTTCGAACAGTTCCATCGATGCCACCGGTATTCCCAACTGCGTGATTACCGAAAGCAGCCCAGCTTGCTCGTCGCGGGGAACGACAAACGAATAGCCCGGTCCGAGGCCGAACGCAAAGCGGCGGACGAGCGATCCCCCCGCGGTCGTCACCTGCCCCGGCTCGGCATTCACCGTCAGCGGTTCGCCGAGGATTGCTGACAAATGCTCCGCCGCCTGCGCCCCGGTGAGATAGATCTGGGCTAGATCGTGGGTTCGGTCAACGAGCTGGACATCCTCCGAGATCAAATACCGATCGAGGTGGGCGATGAGTGCGGCAGCCTGCCCCGGCACAGTCTCAAACCACAAGCTCTCGGCTCCCATAAAGACCAGTCCATGGAAGAGAATTCGCCCTTTGATGTTCGGGATGAACACCTCGCACCCCTGATCCACGGGGAGCGTTTTGATCTGGTTTGTGCAGAAGTTGTGTAGAAACGTCGCCCGGTCGCGGCCCGTGATTTCAAGCTGTGTTCGTTCCGGAAGCGGAATCGCCACAATGTTCTGAAGGGCGGTCTGGTAAAGGTCGGCGGTGATCGGCATCGGTTCACTCCAAGGGGGAGATACGCCGAGTGATCTTACCAATTCGATTCCCCAAGCAAGCGTCTGATCGCGGTGACTTACTCTTTACGGGAACGCTCTTCGGTCCGAGTTTCGCGGACCAATTGTCCCGGCAATGCTTCCAGGCTCCGCCGCTCAGGCATTCGTAGACTCGTCTTTCGACGCGGCATCAAATCGACGCCGAAAAACGGCACCGGGGAGTCGCTGCTCATCTGGAAGAACGACCGCCCGACCTCGCAGCCGCTGAATGTGGTCAGGAGTAGTAGCCACACGGCTCCCCGTCGCGAGGCGGGCGAAGCGATGGATGTCGGGTGGGGCATGATGACGGCTCGGAGTGAAGGAGTTCTGTCGAGGGAACGTCGAAGCAAGTGCCTCGTCAATGCTCAAGCTGGGGGTTGGAGTCCAGGCTTTAGCCTGCTCCGGAGCAGCCTGAAGGCTGGACTCCAACCCCGAGTCTTCGCGTGGACGGGGCACTAGGCTGCCTCCCGGCGGGAGGGGGCTTGGAACAACCGCTGGTACAGCGGACAGGTGGCTAGCAGTTGCCCATGCGAACCGTCAGCAACGACGCAACCGTGATCCATGACCACCACCCGCGTCACAAAGTCGAGCAGACTTTGGGACATCGAATGCGTGATCAGCAGAACGGTCCGCCCCTTCACAAACTCTTTGAGCGTCTTGTGGATCAGGGCTTCGCTCTCGGCGTCGGCTGCGGAGGTGGCCTCGTCGAGGACGAGGATGGCGGGGTCGCGGAGGATCGCGCGGGCCAAGGCCACGCGTTGTCGCTGGCCGCCGGAGAGCGTTTTCCCCTTGTCGCCCAGGGGGGTGTCGTAGCCTTGGGGAAGTTGTTTGAGGATCGGGGCGAGGTGGGCCTTTTCCGAAGCGGCTTCGACCTGTTCCGGGGTCGCCTCGCGAGCGCCGTAAGTGATGTTTTCGCCGAGGGTGGCATCGAACAGAATCGTCTCCTGGGTCACCAGTCCAATCTGGTTTCGCAGGTCCGACATCCGCACATCGCGGATCGAGTGCCCGTCGATCAGAATGTCGCCCGCCTGGGGATCGAAGAACCTCGGTAGCAGTTGCACGAGCGTTGACTTGCCACACCCGTTCTGGCCGACAATGGCCACGACCTCGCCCGCTTTGACCTTCAGATTGAACTGGTCGA
>JAYSVZ010000176.1:0-6845 GCA_043718305.1 Planctomycetota bacterium
CATGGACATCTCTTATAAAGGCGAGTGGGGTTATCATCCTTTAATTGTCTCGCTGGCGAATACCGGTGAGGTCTTATCGATCGTCAATCGTTCGGGAAAACGCCCCAGTGAAGAGGGAGCTGCCGACGAAGCCGACCGCGCGATCACGCTCTGCCGCACGGCGGGCTTCCGAACGATCCGGCTGCGCGGCGACACAGCCTTCAGCCAGACGGAGCATCTGGATCGATGGGACAATGCGGGCGATGTGCGGTTCCAATTCGGCTACGACGCCAAGAAGAATCTCATCGCGCGGGCCGAGGATCTCGACGAATCCGCCTAGCAGACGCTCGCTCGACCGGCGAAGTACACGGTGCAGACGAAGTCGCGCGCGAAGCCCGACAACGTCAAACGGCAAGTCATCCGCCGCCGCGAGTTCGAACACATGGAATTAAAGAGCGAACAAGTCGCCGAGTTCGACTATCAACCGATCGCCTGTGAGCGACCGTATAGAATGGTCGTCATTCGCAAGAATATATCGCACGAGAAAGGCGATAAGTTATTATTCGATGAGATCCGCTACTTCTTTTATATTACGAATGACCGCGCGGCGACGGCCACTGAGATCGTCTTCGGCTGCAACGACCGCTGCGACCAAGAGAATTTAATTGCCCAGATCGCGGGCGGCGTGCGGGCCCTGTCCGCTCCCGTCGACAGCCTCGTCAAGGGGCTGGCCAAGAAGCCGGAGGAGCGGTTTGAGTCGTGTTCTGGGATGCTCGATGGTATGAAGTCGACTTCTGGAAACGTCACTTCAGGCAATACTCGCCTCCGGTCTCAACGACCTGAGTCAGGGCAATCGACCGTACGGTACGAGTCCGCTTCCCTCTCTGAGCTGCAGAGACTCGCCGTCGCAAACGACTCGATGGCTCAATTCATCCTCGGCAAGAAATTCAGAACTGGTGACGGTGTCGCAAAAGACAGCAAACAAGCGTATCGACTGATCCGGAGTGCAGCCGAGTCATGTCACGCGGAAGCTCAGCTCATTCTCGGTGCGATGTCGATGCAGGGAGAAGGGACGCTCAAAAGTGAAAAAGAAGGGCATCGCTGGAATCGACTCTCAGCTGAGAATGGTTGGCCCGAGGCCCAGTACGCCATGTATATCAACTTGTGGTACGGAGATGACGAAGACTCCAGGCCGGAAGCAGTGGAATGGTTACAGAAGTCGGCTGCCAACCGGTATGCATCAGCTGCTGATGCCCTTGCCGGAATCTATTCTGGCCTGGAGGAAGTGGATTTCATTGAGCCAGACGATGAACAGGCGGTCTACTGGCAGCAAGTCGCGATGGAGGCATACTACATTGATGCGACGGAGAAGAACGACGCCAGTGCTCAATACTCGCTGGGATTGGCTTATGACTCGTCGATCACTCCGGGCGTTGATGAAGACCCTTCGCAAGCGGCAAAGTGGTTTGCCCTGGCCGCTGACCAAGGACACAAGCGGGCCATGCACAAACTGGCATGGTGCTACTGTCGAGGAAAAGGCGTCTCGCAAGATGGCCAGAGAGCTCTCGCACTTTTCAAGGCAGCTGCCGATTTAGGAGATATTGACTCTGAGAACGCGATCGGGCTGATGTATCAGAGTGGCTACGGGGTCAAAGCAAACCTTGAAACTGCCGCGAAATGGTATCGAATCGCAATTTCGCACGGCCACTCGGCTGCCAAACACAACCTTAAGAACATCGGATATGGCGACGACGAGGACGACGACGACCGCAGAGAGCCTCCAAAGCCAAAGGGCTGGTTCGATTCGCTTTTCGGTTAGGTCTTCTCAGCTCTCTCCCATCCAACCACAACGGACCAAACCATGCCCAACTCCATCTCCAACCTCCCCACCTCTCTCTTCGGCCCCGAACCGCCCGAGGGGACTCGCATCGGCAACTATGTCCTGCTCCAGAAGCTCGGAGCGGGCGGCATGGGGCAGGTGTGGAAGGCGGCTCATCAGACGACCGGCGAGCTGTATGCCATCAAGCTGCTCCCGGCGATGCTGGCCACGCACCCGGATGCCTGGGACCAGGTGCTGACGAACTTCCAACTGGTCCGCAAGCTCAATCACCAGAACATCTGCCCGGTCCACCTGCTGGAGCGCGACCCGCAATGGGGGCCGTATCTGGTGATGACGTTCATCGACGGCATCTCGCTGGCCAAGTACCGGCAGCGGAAGGAGACGTTCACCGTCGAGGAGGTCGCCGCTCTGCTCAAACCAGTCGCCGAGGCCCTCGACTACGCCCATGCCCAGAAGATCATCCACCGCGACGTCAAGCACGACAACATCCTGCTGACGCTGGCCGAGGACGGCGAGACGATCACCGGCACCTTCGTCATCGACTTCGGCCTCGCCGCCCAGGTCCGCTCGACGATCAACCGCTTCAGCCAGCAATCCGTCACAGCTGCCGGCACCCGCCCCTACATGGCCCCCGAAATCTGGCGCAGCCGCCCCCCGGTGGCCGCATCGGACCAGTACGCGCTGGCCGTCATCGCGTATGAACTACTGGCCGGGTTCTTCCCGTTTGATGGGGATGATGTGGCGGTGCTGCGGGAGGCGGTGTTGAAGGATGAGGTTGAGGCGATAGTGCAGGTCTCCGAATCAACATTCCGATCGCTAACTCGTGGTTTAGCGAAAGAGTCTTCAAAACGCTTTGCTTCAATTCAACAGTTCGTCATCTCATTGTTCGAAGGGGGCAAACATGTGCAATCAGTTCCGTCAAACGAGGACGTTTCACGTGCTAACGTCCTATTTACGACGGGCGTCAAAGAATTGTCCAAGGTCCGAGAGACTCGAAATGTGTATGAAGCTTTTTCATGGTTTCGAAAAGCGGCAGAACTAAAACATCCTACAGCTTTGTACCTGACAGGCAGGGCAATGCTGAATGGGCAGTATGGCTGTCCTGAAGATTCTGGATGTGGCATCGATTTCATGGCGATTGCTATGGAGCTCGACTCGCCAGAAGCTGAGTCCTGGTTCACAACACAAAATAACAAGAGCCCACTCTGGAGCGCGATTAAATCAGGTGTGAGGGGCTTTCTGACGGGAAAAACCGACGTGGATGCAATCACTGAAGAGGAGCTATCGCAAATCGTGCGCCGGTATGACTCACACAAGTAGAGTCCATCTTAGTTCCTGGAACACAGACAATGTCCAACCCCTCCCACAACCATACCCTCCTCGACCTCTTCAAGCGTGGCCTCATCTCCCAAGAGGAGTTGGAGGCCGGGTTGACGGACACCGCATCCTCACCGCCAACGGGTGACACCTCAAAACCCGCAGCTGCGCCCGGTGAGTACCGCTCGCAGTCCGGGTACGTAACGGTCCTCGGGCAGATCCGCATCCCGCAGGAGGGGGGCATCCTGGCGGGGATGTTCCGACTGAACCGGCCGATCGGGCGCGGGGCGATGGGGGTGGTGTGGCTGGCGGATGATCTGCCGGGGAAGCGGGCGGTGTGTGTGAAGCTGTTGCCGCCGGAGGTGCAGCACGATTTGACGGAGCTGGGCCGGGTGCGGGAGATGTTTCAGAAGGTCCACACGCTGCAGCACCAGCATCTCTGCCCAGTCTATCTGTTGGGCAGCGACCCGCTGTGCGGCGAGTTTCTGGTCATGAAGTACATCGACGGCCAGACGCTCTCCGAATACCGCCGGACATACGTCGAGCAGCACGGCGAGTTCCCGCTGACCGAGGTCGTCCGCATCCTGACCCCCGTGGCCGAGGCCCTCGACTACGTCCACTCGCAAGGACTAATCCACCGCGATGTCAAACCGGCCAACATCATGGTCAGCCGCGACGGCCAGACCGTCCAACTGGTCGACCTGGGCCTGGCCGCCGAGATCCAAGGAAGCATGAGCCGCGTCAGCAAAGCCGCCCGCGACATCGCTGGAACCGCCCCGTACATGGCCCCCGAACAATGGAACGGGGACTTCGTGGATGGCCGGACCGATCAATACTCATTCGCCACCGTGGTCTATCAGATGGCGGCGGGGATGTTGCCCTTTGACGCAGCAAGTGAAGTGGTCTGGATGAACTGCACGCTGAACAAGACTCCGCGTCCGATTGCGAACCTTGCCGAGCAATCCAGTGGAGCAATCTTAAGGGGTATGGAGAAGAACCGAGATCACCGCTTTCCGAAATGTGTTGAGCTGATTCAGCACTTGGATTCGCCCGGAAAACCAAAGGTTGAAACCACCTCGCTTCCTCCGCGAACGAAGGATGTTGCTCCATCCGCGAAGGTTGCGGAAGTTCCGCCGCTCAAGAGGAAATTGGCTCCGACTCCGATTCTACCACCACCGAAGCCGACTCAGTCATCGGTAATCAGTCCATCATCACCAAGTGATCGGAATCAGGTGAAGGTAACTCAAGCCGCTACTTCCATCCCTCCAGCATCGCCGCAACCAAATGCCAAGGCTCCAAGGACGCAATCTTCACATGATCTGCGAAACAGACTACTAAAGACTCCCTATGATCGGCAGCTGCGAACCGAGTATCTCAGATCAAGAACGCCTTCTGAAAAGCATTTGGATGTCCGAAACGCTCGATGTGCCGGACCAAGTCCGATGAATCTCGGATGCATCGTGATTGGTTTCATCACGGCAATTGTCGTCAATGGCATCCTGGCGAAAGAAGGCGATCAATGGGAGGTGGCCGTAGCGGGTATCGCCGTCATCGCGATTGTGCAGTTCATCTATCGCATCATCGTCCGTGGGAGACGGAGTTTCCTGGCTGATAGGTATGGACCGATTCCGGATAACGACCTCGACCTCTCTAAGGAAGACTTCGACAAACGACCGAACGTAATTCGAACCGCCAATCCCTGAGAAAACACTGGACATCGCAAGTTGTCAGAATCAGAGACATTTTCGGAAGAGGGTTCGTTCCGGTTCACTGTTTTTGTTTTTCGAACTCCCCCTGACCCACGGGTTCACTCAGCGGGGCGTTTTGGCGTGGATTCAAGGTTGCGTCGTATCCGTCATTCCCGCCAGATGTTGCGATGACTGTCGCTCTGGCCGAGACCTCTCGGTCATTCCCGAATACGCCCCGATTTCGATGTTACAAACCGCTCGTGCGAGTTTCGGACTTCGAACTCTCTCTGTCTCTCCAAAAACGCCCCGAAGATTTAAAACACCGTTTGGGACCGCGAACCGAACCTAACCCTGATTTCGAAATTTTGGTTTGTCAGTGAGACGATGAGAAAAGGGGGGGGCCTCGCGCTGGCAGTGAGCCGTGGGAAGCTTCCTGTGTCTTGGACACGATCGGGACAGGTGCTCATCCGCTGGAGGTCGCCGCCTCGCCACTCTGCGGATCGGCTCCCACCTGCAAGACACGGATTCCTCGCTCTTGGATCACGTTCACGACCTGCTCAGATACTGTTTCCTTCCCAAAGCAGGCCCAGCGTTGGCCGTCTTGATGAAGGCTGAAGAGGGGTTCGGCGAGGACTTGTCCATGGTCTGACTGGATCGGCTCCTGGTTGATTTCAAATCGCCTCCAAAGGCTGACCAGCCATTTGCAATGCTCAGAGCCAATCCGTTCCAAAATGTCATTCAAGTCGTCTTGTATGCTTTGCAGTGTTTCAATGGGTGGGGTCCAGTTCAGGGTTTCGACGCAGCTAGCAACGGACCGGTCTTTGACCCCGTCGGGGTCAAAGACCGAAACGTTTTCGAATTCGCCGACGATTGAGATGCACACACCCGAATGCACTCACGAAGGCCGCCCCGTGGACAGCTCAATCGTCCCTCCACTAAAACTGCGTGCCATGACCACCACCCACGACCCCGGCCTGTACGATCTGTTTGTGTCCTACTCCACAAAGGACAACCTGCCGCCCCCCGGCGCGAAGGTCGGCTGGGTCTATGCCTTTATCCAGCGGCTCCGCGAACTGGCCATCCCGTTCACCAGCCAGAACGTCACCACCACCAGCGATGTCGAGGCTTTCCCCGACTGGGACACCTTCTATGCCCCGGATGAGATCCAAGCCGGGCAACTCTGGGAGCCACGACTGCGCACCGCCGTCGCCCACAGCCGCGTGCTGCTCGCCTGTCTCTCGCCGAACTACTGGGGGAGCAAGTGGTGCCGCATCGAGTGGGAGACCTACCTCGAAAACGAGAGCGCTCGCGGCTTGGCCAACCAGGTCGGCGGCATCACTCCGATCTACTTCGTCCACGCCCCCGGCGTCAGTGCCGATGACATCCTCGACCAGGCACCCGCCTGGGCCAAGGGCTTGCTCAGTACGCGCCAGGTCCGGCTCCTGGACTTCACCGAGCACGGACCGGACCTGCTCGTCCGTGTGGCCGAGCGAGCGAGGGGAACACGGGTGTCTCGGTTTCACGGGTGACACGCCTCCAGGGCATCGGGAAGGGGGTAACCCGAGGATCTCCACCGAAAGACTTGGAACGATACGGACTCCGGTTCAAGTCTGACTGTCCTCAAGCTGTGGAACCCGCCATAATCAGCAGTGGTTCATGTCACCCACTGGCGACACACTGGCAATGGAAACGGGAGAGACTGGGATGGCCGTCGCGAGAACACTGGAAAAGGCGACCGCAGCACTCGACTTCGAAATTCCGCTCGAAAGTGGCGATCTGCGATTCGTCGATTTTGCCGCCGTACGAGGTGGTGGATCCGTTGAGCGGCTCAAGAAGCTATTGCAACGTCAGTCGCCCGATCAGTGGTTGCACGCGGTGTTTGCCAGCCATCGCGGTGCCGGAAAGAGTACGGAACTCAAACGCCTGGCGCACGATTTGAATGCCCAGTATTACTCGATCTACTTTGAAGCCAGCGTCGAATTGGACGCGAACCACTTCGAGATGGAAGACTTGTTGTTGGT
>JAYSVZ010000177.1:0-6843 GCA_043718305.1 Planctomycetota bacterium
CCCAGGCACGACCGGGCGCAAAGGAACCCACGCCCAACCGGGGTCTGTCGATTCAATGAAGTCACCCACCGCAAACGTTCACGCATCCCTGGCTCTCCCATAAACCGCCCGGCCCGCTGACGCGTGACCGAGCCTGGCGCTCCAATCAGGATACTCCAATGCGGGACACTTGGGCAGGTCTGTGAGTCGGCACGCACGGCTAGTGGTCCACCAAGATCAATTTGAGGGGTAGCAGAAGCCGGTAAGACTTCTGCCGTCCTGCATGGATGGCGAGGCTCACCCCACAAGTTCAAGTTTGTGGACCCCTCGGCAGTTTGTCACAATGAATTCCGATAGACCGGGCAGGCAACCAAGACCTTCCATGGAGTTGGTCGCAGAATGGGGGCCGCAAGAAACGCAAGAAACGCAAAAGAAGAGTGGGCCTCCGTCTTGCGTTTTTTGAGTTTCTTGCGGCTCACTCCCCGTCACCGATCGGTTGGGTCTCGGCCCCAACGGCTTTGGGTCTCGGTCCGAGGCGGCGCTGCGGCTTCGGATTTCCTTTTGCCATGTGACACTCTGGCCAGCCGTGGTCGGCATGGGCCTAGAGGGCCACTCGCCAAGACGATCGCCGAAACCTTCCCCGGATGTGTGGGAAGCGACGGTTCATCACTCCAGGTCACGCTTGCCGGTTATGCCGGGCTGAATGGCGACGCGGCATCTTCGATGGTCTGCGCGAGCTGGAGTTTGCGGTAACGCTCTCCGCGCGTGTCGTAAAAATAGAGCAGATTCTGATCCCCAGCCCAGACCGCCCCCAGTCGCACACTCCGTGGTCCATGCAAATGGTATTGCCGCCCGCAGACCCGTCCGCGGCTGACCAGTTCGGTCTCGCGGGTTTCGAACTGGTCGTCAAGCAGGCTTTCCTTGGCACAGAGTTGGGCGTGAACGAACAGACGCAATTCAGCGAACGTTCGAATCGTATCGAGATTGTCCGGCATAGGGGCTGTACAGGTTGTCGGAGTGGTCGATCGTGTGGTGCGTCAGTCAGGTTCTCGTGATATCGACCTGCCGGAGTTCCAACTTCCTCTCCCAACTCGGCGAGTGACCGACTGGTGCATCCGAGTGAATTCGAATTATTGAAGATTTGTTAAAGTGATTGAGGATACCCCTGAACGCCGCGTTCCCCTCCCATGGGACGCTCCGCAATTTCTCGGTGGCCCGAAGACCTCCGTACCCTGAAAGGGTGACAGGGGATCGCCCAGGGTCGCGACGGAGGAGCGCACCCTGGGTTTCGATTGTGCAAGCTGACCGACCCTGAAGGGGTAGTACACGATCGGCAAGTTACGCTTCGAAGGTATGGAACCCTTTCAAGGCGCAGACTTCGCTCGCGGTCTGGGCCTCGGCCTGAACTGACCACTGACGACCATTCGGACGGGCCAATGGGCCCGTCCCACATCTCCACTCAGCCCGCCCCGACCAGCAGGGCACGGTTGCCTCGCTTGCGATCGTTCTCGGTCAGCAGAATCTTTCGCAGGCGGATCGCTTCCGGGGTGATCTCCACGTACTCGTCGGCCTCGATGTACTCGAGGGCCAGTTCGAGCGACATGTCACGCGGCGGTTCCAACTGGATCATGTCGTCCGCACCGCTCGACCGCATATTGGTCAGCTTCTTTTCGCGGACTGGATTGACCACCAAGTCGTTATCGCGGGCGTTCTCGCCAACGATCATCCCCTCGTAGACATCGACCCCAGCACCGACGAAGAACGCAGCTCGCTCTTGCAACTTGAACAGCGCGAAAGCGGTCGTACGGCCCGTCTCCTGGGAGACGAGGACGCCGTTCTTGCGACGCGGGAGTTCCCCTTCGACGGGCTGGTAGCTGTCGAATTGGTGGTGCATGATGGCTTCGCCCTTGGTGGCGTTGAGCAACCGGGTGCGAAGGCCGATCAGGCCGCGAGCGGGGATCGTGAAGACGAGGTGCGTGTGCGAGCCCTGGCCGGGGGACATGTCGGTCATCACGCCTTTGCGAGTCGAGGCGATCTCGATGACCGAACCGACATCGACAGCGGGGACATCGACTTCGAGGATTTCAAACGGCTCGTGCCAGATGCCGTCGATCTGCTTGCGGATGACTTCCGGCTTGCCGACCGAGAGTTCGAACCCTTCGCGGCGCATTGTTTCGATGAGCACCGACAGATGCAGCAGCCCCCGTCCCGAGACGCGGAAGCATTCCTTCTGATCGGTGTCTTCGACCTTGAGAGCCACGTTCGATTCGAGTTCCCGGGCGAGCCGCTCGCGAAGGTGGCGACTGGTCAGGAACTTGCCGCTCTTGCCGACCAGCGGCGAGGTATTGATGGTAAAGGTCATCGACAGCGTCGGCTCGTCGACCTTGATCCGGGGGAGCGGACGGGGGTCTTCGGCGGTGGCGATGGTGTCGCCGATTTCGACATCGGGGAGTCCCGTGATGGCGATGATGTCGCCCGCGATCGCCTCTTGGACCTTTTCGCGACCGAGCTTGGCGAAGAGTTCCACGGTCTCGATCGTTTCGTTGATGACGGCTCCCGCTTCTCCCAGGACGCAGACCTTTTGACCCGGTCCGACCTTGCCGCAGAAGATTCGACCGACTGCGATGCGGCCCACATACTTGGACCACATCAACGAGGTCACGATCATTCGGAAGGGGACATCAATGTCGACTTCCGGGGCGGGGATGTTGGCCAGAACCATGTCGAGCAGCGGAGCGATGGTCCCGGAACGAGCCTTCGGATCATCGCTCGCATACCCTGCCCGTCCGCTGGCGTAGATGTGCGGAATGCTGGTCGGGTCTTTCGCCCCGAGTTCTTCCATCAGGTGCATCGTTTCGAAGATCACGTCTTCGGCCCGGCTATCGGGACGGTCGACCTTGTTGACGACGATGAGCGGCTGGAGGCCGACTTCGAGGGCCTTGGTGAGGACGAAGCGGGTCTGTGGCTTGGGGCCTTCGGCGGCGTCGACGAGCATTAATGCTCCGTCGGCCATCTTCAGAACGCGTTCGACTTCCCCGCCGAAGTCGGCATGTCCCGGGGTGTCGATGATGTTGATCTTCACACCCTTGTAGGTGATCGCAATATTCTTGGCGAGAATCGTAATCCCCCGCTCCCGCTCCAGATCATTGGAGTCGAGCAGGCATTCCTGGGTCAGCTCGGAATCGCGGAACTGGCCGCTCTGCTTCATCAGCGCATCGACAAGGGTCGTCTTCCCATGGTCGACATGGGCGATGATGGCAATGTTTCGAATCTCTTCTCGACGCATGGGACCGGTGTCCTGAACAGCTGCACAAGGTAGGTGTAATCGGTCGACTTGGGAATCGGGCCGATCGGTGGTTGGAACTTCAGCGGGGCAAGGGGCGGGGTCAAGGGAGCGCTGCAAAGCGCTCGACCCCATCACTTTTGTACAGTTCGTGGGGTCGATTGCAGCGGGGGAAGAAGTCTAGCGAGGGATGGCGATGGTGGGAAGCCCGAATGATTCTTCACAACTTCTTGACAGAAAAACGGTTGCGATTATCCGGCCTGCCCGATTCTCAAGTCCTCGCAACGGAACTCCTGAATATGAATAGGGTTTGCGATCGATACAACATGGACCTCTTTGTCGGAATCGCCGGATCAAAGTTCGTCGATGCTTGACAAAGGGGTTGAAACTCACGATAAAAGTTGCAGAATGGTTGTAGAAGCTCCGCACAGTTCGAGAAGATCTGCGGTTTTTCTGCGTCCCCGCCGATTCGAGCCATGCGTCCTGACGGGCCTCGCCCGTTCCCACCCGCAGTGTGGCTCGAATCATCCAACCTGCCCTCAAGAGCAAAGTGAACTCCTATGGACGGTGTCCTCGGTTGCAGTCCGCAGCACTTCCGCCAACTCTCCCGTCGCGGGTTTCTGCAGGTCGGCATGATCGCCGGTGCGGGATTGACGCTGCCTCAGCTTCTCCAGAATGAAGCGCGGGCTGACCTGAAGGCGTATCAGAACTTTGAGGGCAAGGCCAAGTCGATCATTCACATCTACCTGCCGGGCGGAATGGCCCATCAGGAATCGTTCGACCCCAAGCCCTATGCGCCGATCGAATACCGCGGCGAAATGCGGCAGGTCCAGACCAACGTCGATGGCGTGCTGTTCGGCGAAACGCTGGCCAAGACCGCTCAGGTCGCCAACCGCATGACAGTCATCCGCTCGATGACCCACGGCGAAGCCGCCCACGAACGCGGCACGCACAATATGTTCACGGGGTATCGGCCCAGCCCGGCCTTGCAGTTCCCCTCGATCGGCTCGGTGATCTCGCACGAATTCGGCTCGCGGAACAATCTTCCGCCATACGTCTGCGTCCCGAACATGCCCAACGAGTTCGCGGGCAGCGGCTATCTTAGCTCGGCCTTCGCCCCGTTCAGCTTGGGCAGCGACCCGGCAGATGGCGGCTTCAAGGTCCGCGACCTGAACCTGCCAAGTGGCGTCGATGAGAGCCGCTTCGCGACCCGTCGCTCGGCCTTGGAAGCTGTCAATGCTCACTTCACGTCGAAGGAGAAGGATGACGGTCTGACGGCGATGAATTCGTTCTACGACAGTGCCTATTCACTGATTTCCTCACCGCAGGCCCGCGAAGCGTTCAACCTTGAGGCGGAGCCTGCTGCTCTGCGTGATGAGTATGGCCGCAACACGGCGGGTTCGCGGATGTTGCTCGCTCGGCGATTGGTCGAGGCGGGTGTGCGGTTGGTGAATCTGACCTACGGTGGTTGGGACATGCACGATCAAATCGTGGCTGGCTTCCGCAACACAATGCCGCAGTTTGACCAAGCGTTCTCCAAGTTGATCCTCGATTTGGAGCAACGCGGTCTACTCGACAGCACGCTGGTGATGGTCTCGTCCGAGTTCGGACGCACCCCCAAGATCAACGGCACGGCTGGTCGCGACCACTGGCCGAAAGTCTTCAGCGTGGCCCTCGCGGGTGGCGGAGTCAAGAAGGGGTTCGTCTACGGCACCTCCAACCCGACGGCCAGCGAGCCGGACGAGAATCCCGTGACAGTCGAGAATCTGTTCACCACGATCTACCACTGCCTGGGGATCGTCGCTGATAAGGAGCTGATGGCTCCTGGCGATCGTCCGATCGAAATCTGCGACGGCGGGCAAGTGATTCAAGACCTGCTGGCCTAACAATTCGAAACGCGCCTTCCACCCTGCCACTACGGGGTGGAAGTTGCATTTCCGGGTTGGCGGAGCGTGAGAGTTTGGCGGTGAGGCGGGGATTCCGACCTGCCATCATGAAGACCGGCAGACAGGAAGGTCTGCCTCATCAGAGTCGCCTTTCGCTCTGCGAAAGAGCGTGCTTTCGCGGAGCGAAAGACGACTATCCACGGGGTGCCACTCCTATGAATTCGATCTTCCGTCGCCTCGCGACCGTACTGCTCGTGGCTTTCAGCCTCGCGGGCATTGCCTCCGCAGCCGCCCCGCAACTCAACAATATTCTGCCGCATGGTGTGCAGCGGGGGACCGAGGCCGATCTGGTCCTGCAAGGAGCCAACCTACAGGATGCCCAGGAACTGCTGGTCTACGACCCGGGGCTGAGTATTGTCAGCTTCGAAGTCCCCGCGGATGCCAACGGAGCGACCGTCAAGGTCCGCGTGAAGGCCGCCCCGGATGCCTCCATCGGGTCGTTCCGCTGCCGCGTGCGGACAGCGACGGGACTGAGTAATCTCCAGAATCTCTATGTCGGCCCGCTGCCGATTGCGGAAGAGGTCGAGCCGAATTCCGAGTTCACTACGCCACAAACGATCACGAATAACACCAGCGTCCATGGCCGCGTCGATGGCGAAGATGTCGACTACTACGTGGTCGACTGCAAAAAGGGGGAGCGGCTGACGGCAGAGGCGTACGGCATTCGCCTCGGTTTCTCGTCGTGGGGGAACTTCTTTGATCCGTATGTCGCGATCTTGAACGCCGCGCGGTTCGAGCAGTCGTCGAGCGATGATGCGGCTTTGGCCTGGAATGATGGCGTGGCCTCGTGCGTGATTCCCGAAGACGGCAAGTACATCGTCCAGATTCGCGATGCGTCGTACCTCGGTGACGGCAAGGCGTACTACATGCTGAGCATCGGGACGAATCCTCGTCCCAAGGGGATCGTTCCTTCGGGCGGTAAGCCCGGCGAAACGGTGAAGGTCAAGTTCCTCGGCGATGTAGCCGGGGACTTCGAGCAAGATGTCATCATCCCAGCCGATGCTCCCGAAGACTGGGCCATCAACGTCACCGATGCTGCGGGCACGTCGCCGTCGCCCATGCGGTTCCGCGTCTCGCCGCTGACCAATGTGTTAGAAGTCGAGAACAACGATGCGACGGCCGCCCTCGTGCCGGTCGAGGCCCCGGTCGCCTTCAACGGTCTCCTTGAAAAGCCCGCCGATCAGGACTACTTCAAGTTCACTGCCAAGCAAGGCCAAGTCTTTGACATCGAGCTGTTCGGTCGTCGGCTCCGGTCGTCGATCGATGCGGTGATGTATGTCTGCAACAAGGACGGAAACGGGCTCGTCAGCAACGATGACAGTCGCGGCCCCGACAGCTACATCCGTTGGCAATGCCCGGCAGATGGCGAGTATTCGATCCTGGTCCACGACCACTTGCGAGGCGGCGGACCGAGCTACACCTACCGCGTCGAAATGCAGCCCGTCGTGCCAAAGGCGTTCGCCGGGACTGTCGAGTTTCAGCGATACGTCTCCCCACAACTGATTGTCCCGCAAGGGGGCGGAGTCGGAGTTCAGGTCAACGTCACCCGCCAGGACTTTGGCGGTCCGGCGAACTTCAAGAGCGATGACCTGCCCGCCGGGGTCAGTATCGAATGTCCCGCTGTGTGGCGCGGCG
>JAYSVZ010000178.1:0-6843 GCA_043718305.1 Planctomycetota bacterium
TTGAGGTTCTCCATCGCCGCGTCGATGATTCGGATGTTCGCCTGATGCAGGAGGAACAGGCCGACATCTTCGACCTGGAAACCGGACCGTTCGAGAACCAATTCGATCGTGTCCTGCACGAGCCGGACCGCCCACTTGAAAACACTCCGTCCGTCCATCCGGAGATAGTGTTCGCCATTGAGAATCGCTTCCGCAGTGATCGGGCACTTCGCTCCGCCTGCAGGCCGATCGAGAAGATCACTCCCGTTTCCATCGGCTCCCATCTGGTAGCAGACGAGACCTTGCGAATGATCGCCCCGGGCGATGATCACCGCCCCCGCCCCGTCCCCAAACAGTGGATAGGTCCGCTGATCCTTCGGATTGACAATCCGGCTCATGCAGTCGGCCCCGATGACTAGGGCGTACTTCGCATTCCCATTCGCCACGTACTGGGCAGCAGTCACCATGGCATACATGAAGCCCGCACAGGCTGCCGCAACATCGAACGCCGCACAGTCGAGCCCCAGCTTGCTCTGCACCAGACAGGCGGTCGACGGGCACTGATAGTCCGGCGTAAAGGTTCCGACCACCAGCAAATCGATCTCTTCCGGGTTAATCCCCGACGCTTGAATTGCGCGCTCGGCGGCTGCGACGCTCATTTCGAGGGTCGCCATTCCGGGCGGAGCATGCCGCCGTTCCAGAATCCCGGTCCGCTCCTTAATCCAGTTAGCGTCAAAGCCAAAACGCGTGTTCAACGCCTCGTTCGTGACCACATTGTCGGGCACAAAAGAACCGGTTCCCAGGACGCGCACACCCATCAGCGAATTGGTTCGCTGGCTGTTCAAGACATGGATACGCTGGGAGGGACTGTCCGTCACGGGCGCTTCGATGACACTGGCCAACCCGGTTCTCCCGAGCGGTACATGGGTGTGAGGAAGGTTCGACTACCAGTATCGGCAAACACCATTGACGAGAGCCTGTTCCGTTCGACGAAACCTCTTGCTCCGCAACCCGTTTCCCGCTGGTCCCGCGAGTATATCGGTGCGTGAAGATGGGAGCCAGCCCACGCAGAAATCGAAAATGGCCGCCCTTTGTCGCTCAGTCGCTCGTTCTTTTCACCCCATAGCCCCACACCGCCGCTGCCGCCGCCGCCGCCGTCTTCACCCCACCGGTTTAGATTGTAGGGTGGGACCAGCCTGCTTTGAGGCGCAGGCCCACCACTTTCGACGCTGCGTCCCAGAATGGTGGGCCTGCGCTCCAAAGCGAGCTGGTCTCCACCCTACGTCACTGAGATTCCATGTGGGCCATTTGCGACAGAGGACACATCGGTTTCCGAGGTGGCGCTGGAGGACATGGCCATGACTCCACGATCACTCAACCGACTCGGGCTTCTTCTCCGTCGGTCTGACATACGTTGCACCAAGTGGCAACCATTCGGGTTCTGGCCCCCCGGGGGTATACGTTGGATTTCGATAACTCCCCTGACGAGGTCGAAGCGCAGCTTGGACGACCCATCCATTCTTATGTCTAATGACAAATCCATCGTGACGCACGACAGGTGTTTGCAGTGGCTTGATGCTGATGATCCGCGTTTGTTGTTCGACGGACAATCCTTCTGTCAGCGACTGCATGTGCAGCGGGAGTTGCTCGTCAGAAAAACGATGAGCGCGTAGCAGAATAGAGTCCATGGTATGTGACTCCGGAGTGGGGATGGGGCTTCCGGCAGGGTGGCGGGCCAAAACGTTGTCGTACTCGATCAGTCCGGGAATTACCGTGGGACGCGGATCCCCTTGTCGGGCGAGATAGACCGTCATTGTTTCATCGTTGACTTCGTAGCATCCTTTGCGGCAACCCCCCGCTTCGATTTTCTGGAGCGCAAGCTGCTTGTCCTCGTTCCACTCGATCGAAACCGCATCGAGTGTTCCCCCGCCCTCCGAATCGAACTTGGTCACCAGCACCATTTCTGTCCGCATCACATCGGCATGCGGAACGCCCTTGATGACTTCTCTCACCCCGATCTTATGGATTTCTATCGTGTCGGGAGTAATGAGTGCGTAGCGAATTTCATTGTGATTTGAACTCGTTCTCCATCTCTGACAGTCAAACTTACACTCCGGACCAAACCACTGTTGGTCGAAAGACCAGAGCGTCTCGCGGAGTTTTTTCGCCACGGCGGGATCGATTGCGGGGTGGGACTGCGTGGGAGTCACGGGGAGGTCTACATCGTCGGGAATCGGCTTCGCGCCGGGGATGGATACGATCAGCAGTAATGCCACGACCAATACCGCAAACGGCCACCATGTGGGCCATTTGCGGTTGGAGGGCACTTCGATTTCAGAAGGGGCGCTCGTGGACATAGGCATCACTCCACGACGTGAACTCTGATATCTTCAACTAGCTGGTCCAGGAACAAATCGAAGCCATCCAGTCCAGAAACACTGCGATTGAGGCTATGCGTTTGCTCACCGAACATTCCTCCATCCAGATAGTACGGCCCTGGGCCCGATCCCATGACATTGCTGAGAGACCAGTACTCCCGAACACCTGTGTCGTGCCAGTTGAGCAGCACGACTTCCGGAGAACGGTCGACAAGGGCTTTTGCGTCCACCACCCATGGGAGAAACGCTCCCGAGTCGACTCCCGCCACCAATTTGATGATCTGCTTTTCGATTCCATCCAGTGCCGTTTTCGCCGAAGCCTCTTCAGATCGGAAGTACCGGCCAATGCTCCCGAAAAGATGTGCCATTAAATATGACTCTGCCGCAGCAGCAGCTGTCAATCCCGCTAACGTACCAGCGGCACCCATGGTCCCAGCCGCTGCCAGGAACAAGACCGCTGAGGTAAGTGCCTGTAAGTTCGCAACGGTCGTCAAAGCATTCGAGATTCTCTCTGCTATGCTAGCTTTTCGATTCGCCTCGGCGACAGCCGCCGCTTGAATCACCGCTTGTGCCTGATTCGCTTGCAAATCAAGCACCGCCTGATCGTAGACTGACTTGGTAACATATTTGTAAACATTCTCCAGGTTCGTGACTTTCGTTTCATGAATCAGCCATTTGAAAGCAAATTGTTCAGAGTCCCCGTCATTGATGCTCACCCCCGGTTGGCCATCCCACTGATACGCCGTCTTCACGGTGTAAATCCTAGTGATGATCGTTCCCGTTGTGGTGCCGAAATAGCCCTCTCTCAGGTCTTGAGGGGCATTCGCGGGCATGCCTGGAATATCGCTGTTCGGTTGTGGTACAGGGATGGGCACCGGAGGAGCTGCGGGGGCGGGGGCCGCTGCACTGAACGGTTGGATTGGCGTGTTGGCCAATTGCGCCGTGAGGAACGCCTGCACGTCGGCGCTGAGTCCTTCGGCGGCAGCGTATTCAGTAATTGCCCAAGTGAGTGCTTCCTCCGATGTCGCGTTCGGGTTCGCATCCATGAACGCTCTGAAGCGATTCGCGAAGGCGATCTCTTTGGCACTGAACACTTCCGCCGGGGGTGCTTGCGAGCCAGGTGCTGACGCAGGTGTCGGGGTTGGCGTAGCGGTCGTCGTCGGATTGTTATAAGGCGTTGTCGTCGTCGTCGAGTAAGTATAAGTCGTCGGAGTCGGCGTCCCCGTGGGGTCGGTCGGCGTCCCATCCAGCAGTATGCGAGTTTCGAGCATGGCGGGCACGGTGTTGGCGGACATCCGGGCACGCTGACGGCGAACCCCCAGCTTACGCACCCCCCCCAGAATCCCACGAACGGTGTTCAAGATCGTATTGAGCGTCATCACAGCATCCCAGAAGTGGTGTGTCCGACAGTAAGCGGAGATCTCCGCAAATTCTTGCTAACGATTCGTGGATTCGAAGTCAAACGAGTTGTTTGCAAAATCTTTCCTGGGAAATATCCCGCGTGCGGTGGTGCAGTCACTCACGACAATTGATCAGCAGTGCCCGAAGCTCGCCGTCCCGTGAAGCGGAAGAGTGGTTCCGTGGGATAGGCTTCCAGCCTGTCGTGTGTGACGGAAAAGGACAGGCTGGAAGCCTATCCCACGGAATGCGAGTCGCAGAGCGACATCGCCTACGGTTCGGCGGCAAACGCAGCCGCTCGTTGCTCTATCGACTCACCCAATAACCGCAGCACCGTTTCCGCCGCCGTCTTCACGCCGCCGATTTGGACCACTTGATCGCGAAGCTGCTCCATCTCGCGAGTCGCCGCCGCCAGGGCCAGCGGGTCAGAGAGCCACTTGTCGGCGGCGGCGTACATATGATCGATCTGCTTGGCCTTCCTATTGCCGACGCATAGAAACTCGGGCATCACCACGCGTCCGGCGATGAGGTTGGGAAGCGTGATCGACTTGGTATGCACCATTAACCGGGCAACGAGATAATTGAGCCAATTCGTGCAATAGGTCACGACGGCTGGCTTCGCGCGGGCGAGCAATTCCAAGCTGATCGACCCCGACACCATCAGGCAGCAATCCGAGCCTTCGATGATCTCCGGAGTCCGCTCCAGATGCAGCTCAATCGGCAGATCACCGCCCACCTGCTTGAGGTGCTGCTCGCAAAACTCCCGTTGGGCAGGCTTGTAGCAGGCCACTGGAAAGCGCAGATCGCGATGCTTCGCGTGTAACCTGCAAGCGACCTCGACCATCAATGGGAAGTTGCGGGTGACCTCGCTCTCGCGCGATCCGGGGAGGATGCCGACAACCCGCTTTCCATCGCGGCATAAGCCCTTACTGAACTGCGAATCAATCTGGCGTTCGGCGACCTCGTCGAAGAACGGGTGGCCAACGTACTCGACGCGGACTCCTTGCTGGCGATACCACTCCGCCTCGAAGGGCAAAACCGAGAGCACGCAATCGATGGATTTGCGGACCTTGCGAATCCGCCAACTGGCCCAGGCCCACAACTGGGGCGGGCAGTAGTAATAGACGGGGATGCCCGCCTCTTTGGCATACTTGGCGATGTGCCAGTTAAAGCCCGGGAAGTCGACCAGAATCACCGCGTCCGGCTTTTGTTCCTTCAGGAACCGCCGCCCGATCTGTCCTACGTCGTAGAACTTCTTGAGAAGCGGCACCACGGCCGTAAAGCCGATCACAGCCATGTCGGTCAACGGGTAAATCACCTCAGCTCCGCCCTCGCGGAGATGCCGACCACCATACCCCGAGAACCGGGCGTGCGGACACCGTTCCCGCAACGCGCGCATTAGAAATGCCGCGTGCTGGTCACCGCTCGGTTCACCGGCTGAAAAGAAGAAGTGCATCCCTGCCCCCAAGAGACGGGGACGGTATGTTGCCGAGCGGATGCAGGTCAAGGGGGAGTCTGCTGGGGACCGCACCGGGAGTTCCAAGTTGAGGCCGTAACGATCACAATGCATTTGCTGTACAACTCCATTTCCGGAGAGGCCCATGTTCCCGAACGACGATCCCAAGTATCAGACCGGACCGGCGCGGACCCCCGCCGATGCTCCGCCGGGAGCGATCGTCAGCTCGGACACCCAGCGCGGAAATCGCATCCCGCCTGGGCAATCACAGACTCGCAAGTGGCCAGTGCTGCACTTTGCCGATGTGCCGAGCATCGATTTATCGACCTGGAAACTGACGATCGGCGGGCTCGTGGAGCACCCGCTCTCATTCACGTGGAACGAATATCAGGCCCTCCCGCGCGTGAAGGTCTTCGCCGATTTTCACTGCGTGACGCGCTGGTCCCGACTCGGGAATGTCTGGGACGGCGTGTCGGTTCACGAGCTCGTCAAACGGGCAGGGGTGAAAGCCGAGGCGAAGTTCGTGATTGCGACCGGATACGACTACGGGTGGACCACGAATCTCCCGCTCTCCGATTTTCTGGCACCGGATGCTCTCGTGGCTGACCAGCATGATGGCGAACCGATCGATGCCGATCATGGCGGTCCGGTGCGGTTGATGGTCCCTTTGCTGTATGCTTGGAAAAGCGCGAAATGGCTCCGGCGAATCGACTTCGTGGCCGAGGACAAGCCGGGCTACTGGGAGCGGTCCGGTTACCATAACCATGGCGACCCGTGGACCGAGGAACGCTTTGGATGAGGATCTTCATGCCGCGCTGCGCACTGATGCTGGCCCGTGTTGCAGCTTCCGCCTGGGTGGGAGCGGCGGCGCTGTTCGTCGCGACGGGAGTCCGGCAGGTCACCTCGCAGTTGTTCGATGTCACGACAATTGATCAGTTGGCGCTGCTGCGATTTCCGCTCTATTACCTGTGCGGGTTCGGGCTGGTGGGGGTTGCGGTGGCGGGAACATTGGCCTCGGGAGCGGGCTTGAAATCTCGGGAACGGGCGCTGATCCTGACGCTGTTGGGTCTGGCACTAGTGCTGATGACCTTTGATTATCTGGTGATTTATTCTCCGCTGGCGGTGATGATTACCCCGCCTGGGCAATCCCGTCGGGATGGGTTTCAGGAGTTGCACCACTGGTCGATGGTTGTCAATCTGATCGATCTGGTTCTGATTGGGGCGGCAGCGATGCGGCTTTGCTGGCCATCGCCGAACACGGTCACCGCTTCGGAGAGTCCATGATGAAAGATCGAAGTCTAATCGGCTGTTGGACGCTGCTACTTCTAATGGGCTGTGGAGGGGGCTCCGCTCCCGCCTTGCCGCCACCGCCATCCGTTCGCCCCCACCCATCGCAGCCGGTGGCGGCGCAGCCGGTGGCGTCCAAGTCCGCTCCCTCGGCGGTCGCGAAAAAGCCACCTGCCGCGAAGGTGGACCAGACGCCCCCCGAGATGGCCTTCTCGATCACCGCGGACCGGACCAATTACCGGATCGAACCCGGCCCGAATCCCCACTTCGTGAGCCTCGTCTCCGATGCTGATCCAAACGGCTCCCTCCTCACAATAGAGAACCCGCCTCCCTCGGTGGCCCCCC
>JAYSVZ010000179.1:0-2361 GCA_043718305.1 Planctomycetota bacterium
CAGGGCCATCGTCAATAAACTGTCGCACACCACCTGCCCCTCGCGGCGGACCCAGTAACGGTCTGCCCCATCCAGGCCCAGCGGAGCCCGTAGCGACTCCATCGTCCGGCGCAGTTGCTCTTCGGTCGTGCCGCCCTGGTGAAAGACCAGATACCCCGGGCCGCAGCGGGAAACCGTCCGGCCCCATTGCTTGAAGATCGCATCCGGCAACACGACATCGACATGCGGGTGGTCATCGAGCAGCAGGGCTCCAAATTGAAAGGCCAGCGTCTCGTTCGAGACCAATCCCCCCTGTCCGTCCAAGACGCGGCAGGCACGACTCTCTTCACCCCATTCAAAAGTCGCATCGAGAAGCCGCCCGGGTGTCGCCGTCGCGTCCCGTGGTTCTTGCGAGCTGATCTCTAATCCCGGAACGAGCGTTCGCACCTGTTCAAGGAGTTCTCGCTGGAGAAACTCCGCAGGGCAAACCCGGATCTTGAGTGGCCGCAGACCATGAAACTCGCGGGCCCAGGCTTCGAATGAATCATCGGTAGCACTCTCCGCATGATGCGGACCCGCCTCGCGAACCGGACGCGGCACCAAGGTGTGGAACCGCTCCTCGACAAGATCGAGAATCCCCTCCCGCGACCAGATAATCCCGTCGGGACCCATCAGATCAGCCCCCGTCCACCCTGACTCGCACCCCGCCCCAGTCACAAAAACCGCCCCCCCAGCTCCGCTCGTTCGCAGCCGCTGCTCCACGCGCGGCCGCGTCGTCCACCCCAGGTCGATCAATTCCGCCCCGTGCTGTCGCAAGGTCCGCGCCATCGCGACCGCGAATTCCGGTGACTCCGCGCGCGTGTCATAACCGAGCACAACACGCACAGCCGACGAGGGGCGACTGGACCGCCCGCGATGGACCTCGATCACTTCGGCCAGGACCGCTAGATAAGCGGCTGCGAGCTGGGTGGCCTCGCGCGGGGTCCAGTCGGAATGGGCTCGTCCGCGGACTCCGTTCCGGCGAAAGAGGCTTTCCGCCGCCGCCTGAGCCATGATCCGCTCCCACTCGGCACGCAGGCTGGGGGAGAGTCTGGCCATCTCAGTGCGATGCGAGCAGTGTCGGCACTTGCTGTAAAAGGTCGCTAGCCGCGAAAGGTGAACCCCCTCAGAGATGGGGGCCGGCTCACCCGGGCATTGATAAGGATAATCGCTCGAAGATAATTCAACCGGTAAGGGCTCGATCGGGAAAGCCGCCAAAGGATGCTGCCGCCCCGGATCCATCCTTGGCCTCCGTCATCAGTTCCGTCACTGTCCGAATCCACAATCCGCAAAGGGTGAGATCCGGAGATCGAGCCCGCGACCTTCGGATCCACGACCTGAGAGCATAGGGTTTGAAGTGGGAACCAGTCAAGAGTTACGGCGAGGGCGAAATCCTGTTGCACAAGGTGCGAGCGTTCCGCGCTCCGAACAGTCGGCACGGGAAGACGGGGGCTGCACAAGCGGGCGTTGACGTTGCGGGAACTGACGCTGCGGAGTGTCGCCCGGATTCAGGGACTGGCTCGGGAACCGGGGGCGTTCGACGTGCCGACAGTCTCGACGCGATGCGAACTCGCTGCCGGGGATTGGCGAGATGCAGGTCGACAAGTGGCGAAAGAAACCGAAGCGACTCGGGAACGGCGATCAATGGCGAACGGATCGGCCAGCCTGAATCGGGCCACGCTCGACTTCATTCGCGACGGGGCCGGAAGTGGGGATCGGCATCGGCTGTTGTTCAGCGCGGCTGCTAACCTGGCCGAGTTCGGCTGCCCGGTCGGACTGGCTCACGAACTGTTGCGGGAAGCTGCTCTCGATTCGGGACTCTCCCCGAGCGAGACACGACGGCAAATCGACTGCGGGCTGAAACACACTCGGCGGGCCGACAAGACACGTCACGCTGAAGTCACGGCATGGTCGGGGTACTCCATGCTGTTGATATGCAGCAGCGACACGATGCCGATGCGGTCGGAGTCGGGATAACCGATCACGATGGTGGATTTCAACAGGATGACGAACTCCGGGTGACGGACTTCGTAGGTTTCTCCGTTCGACAGGTGAACGACGAACGGGCGGAACGGTTGGCGTTTCAGCAAATCACGAATGGCATCCGTGTTCATGGGGACATCTCTGGGAGAACATGCCATCACGCCGACTGCAGCGTCTGGATACTGGTGACATGTAGCAAAGCACAAACTGTCATCTGATCGGTGTGCGGGTCAATGATGACAAGGCGGGCTTTTCCCACGGCAACGACTTCCGGGTGACGAATCTCATACGACTCGCCACCAGAGAGATGAATCGCGAACGGCTCAAACGGACGACGCAGAAGCATTTCGCGAATGAGTT
>JAYSVZ010000180.1:0-6841 GCA_043718305.1 Planctomycetota bacterium
GCCACATCTTCACTCTTTCCAAGTCCGTCATAGATCACACACGAATGTTCGGGTGGAATCTGGAACTGGATGTCGGCCATCCGCGGGGACCATGTGGAAGTTGTTCCGATCAGGCCGATCGTGGCCGCCTGAAGATCGGCAGCCGTCCAGGGGTACGGCTCTCCTTCAAGGTCGAGCTGCCGCAAGATGGCATCGTCCGCCAGCGCCGCCTTGAGGGTGGCTGGTTCCCGAAAAATCAGAGTCCGCTGGCTTTCGCCGATGGCCGGAATCGGGAAGCCAATGGCGGGGTCATAGAGGAGCACTTCCTTGTCAAGCAGGACACCGATCAGTGGAGTGGTGTTCCCTTGTGGATGCCGAATCGCCACCGCATCGAAATGCAATTGCCGCAGCAACTCGGCCAGAACCCAGCCGCGATCTTCGGCAGTCCCTTCGCCAAAGAGCATACATTCGTAGGGCGTCAATGGATGGGTGCTGGCCAAATCACTGGGGAGCGGTTCGAGCTGTTGGGCGACGTAGACGAATTGAGAAATGATTCGCTCGATGTCGGTACTCTTCGATTCCGCAAGCCGCTTGGCGATCTGCTGAAAGAGGACCGCCTGGCGAAGATGTTCCAGATCGCGGCGGTTAAACCTTGTGGAGAGGGCTCGTTCGAGAGTCTCGCCGGTGAGGCTGGCCTGGATCACGGCGACCTCTTTAACGATCGATTTCCCTTCACTCGGCCCACAGGCTGTCCAAAAGCGGTTCAGGGCTCCCAGCCGTCCATCGAGGTCGATGTTGAACTGCACACGTTCAGGATCAATACTGACTAGGAGCTTGACGAGGTCCGCCTCGCATTTGCTGTTTGTGGCTTGAGCGGGGCCATCGGGTCCAGGGCCCGTCGGCCCGCCCAACTTTTTGGGGAGTGCAAAGTAGATCATCGCAAAGGCAGCGATCATTCCCAAGGTCCAGCCGATCATGCTGGGGGTCATGGACGATCGACGGGGGGCGGGTGCGGTCATGACTCGGTTCGGTGGGACGGTGGGAATTGCGATGTGGGAATTAGAGCAGTTTCGGAGTCAGTCTTCAGTTCGCTCGATGACGAATCCGGCTCCCCTCTCCCTTCGGGACTGTTGAAGTCAGTGGCATGGGCGTCTCGCCCATGCGATTTCCCAGGGATTCACGGGCGGGACGCCCGTGCCACGGGGCTTTTTCAACAGGCATCTTCGGAAGAGGGATTGGCGGTAGGGGCGAGCGGCGAGACGATCGCTGACTGGCTGACCGCTTCGACTGATCGCGGAACGATCAACGACGATCTACTCCAACAAATCGCACGGGTGTGGCACTCGATCGATGAGCGGCAGAACCTGGGGCTTGTAGATGGTCATGTAGGCTTTGGCGAGACGATGCAGATCGAGAGCCGCCTCGTCGGTCCAGTGCTCGACGAGTAGGAAATAATTGGCCTCATTCTTCGACTTGTAGACATCGAACCGCAGACAACCCGGCTCAGCCCGTGAGAGTTGCCCCTGCTGGCGAAGCAGCTCGCCGACTTTTTCGACATCAGCAGGCTCTTTCACACGCAGGTGAATATTCAGGTAGATCATGGGCGAACTCTCGGGGAGCGGAGAGAAGGGGACTCGTGGGACTTTGTTCTACCAGACCCGCGACCAGCCTGCATCAGAGTGACGTGTGGCAAATCGCGACACTGGGAAAGATTGAGCAGGGCTGACCGATTCCTCCAATGACGAGCAGGCCCCCAAAAACGAAAGCGTCCCCAGAAACAATCTGGGGACGCTTTGTCGTGGAGCTGATGAGCAGGTGCGGGCCAACGCTTGCTCAGGCTCTGGTTGCGGAGAATGCACGCCGCGTGCCGAATTTGGTGCAGCCCGGAGGATGATGCATTAAATCACCATTTCACAAAGACTTGCGACATTCGCACGATCTTCAACGATGAACAACAAGCCGAACCAGTGAGGGGGGGCTGTGCAGATCGTCACATTGCGTTTCGCAACGTTGCCGCAAACTGAATCACCCTGATGGATCCCCGCCGAGCCCTCGGAAGCCACTTGGAAAGAATCGGATCTCTCACCGATTTTTTTATTGACAGGGCGGCACGCGTTGTGCATAACACTCTTCCATATCTGTTCCCGGTTTGTACCGTGTCAGTAACCGGGGGAGTTTCTGCATTTGCCGGCTGGATTTCATAACACCCCAAGACACGGTTGGCCCCTCGTGAGCAATCACGAGGGGCTTTTTTTGTTTTGATACGTCAGTATACGTTCTGCGCAACGCGTGATGGACCAGACCACGGAGAGGCTGTCAGTTGTTCAATGTCGGCGATTTTTCCAAAATCGCTGGGGCGACGCGACGACGCTGGAGGAGGGCTCGAACGAGAGCCAACTCTTCTGGAGCGGCCTGCTCGCATTCGAGCGGCGGTTCATTCGGCGTGCGTCGCACCGGCGATTTCGGAGAAATCGCCGACAATCTCACAGACGGACAGACCACGGAGTGACTTGATGGAGCGACAAACCCCTTGGATCGTGAGCCTGTTGATCGGGCTGGGATGTCTTTCGGATGCCCAGGCAGTAGATCCCTCGAACCCGCGATTGCGCCCCCCCGCGCCACCGATGGCCGAGAGGATCTGCCCGCTGATCATCTCCGTCGACCAAGTGCGACCGCATGTGATCTACCTGGCCAGTCCCGAGTTGGGCGGACGAACGGGGGATGGCGGCTTCCAAGCCGGTGAGTACGTCGCTCAGCGTCTTCGAGAAGCGGGTCTGGCCCCCCTCTTCGACGGCGATTTTTTCCAGGCGATCCCCGGTTCCCCGCTCCCCAACGGCGAAACACCAATCATCGGTCGCAACGTCGGTGCAGTTCTGGAAGGGAGTGATCCGCTCCTGAAAAAGGAGTACATCCTCATTGGGGCGCACTATGACCATCTGGGATTCCGTCATGAGGTATTGCACCCCGGAGCAGACGACAATGCCAGTGGCGTCGCGATGCTCTTGGAGGCGGCTCGCTATTTCTCACACCTCAACATCAAGCCCAAGCGCAGCCTGGCCTTCGTCGCGTTCGACCTCGAAGAAGAACTCCTCTATGGCTCCCGCTGGTACGTCGCGCATCCGCCGATCCCGCTGGAAAAGACCCGCCTCATGATCGCAGCCGACATGATCAGCCGGTCACTCGGCGGGTTGCCGCTCCCAGCAGTCTTCGTACTCGGGTCGGAGCATGCTCCCCAGCTGCGCGATCACATGGCGCGAGTCGGGATTCCGACGGGGCTAGAGGTCGCTCGCCTGGGCATCGACTTCGTCGGCACGCGGAGTGATTACGGACCGTTCCGTGATCGCGGGGTGCCGTTTCTCTTTTTCTCAACCGGTGAACACCCCGACTACCACACGCCTCGCGACACCCCGGAGCGAGTCGACTTTCCCAAGCTGGCCCGCATCTCAAGCCTGATCACCCTTCTGGTTCAAGACGTGGCCGACAGCCCGACCGCGCCCGCTTGGACCGCCGAGACTAAGCCTGATCTGGAAGAGGCCCGGGTCATGCTGCGGATCACCGACCTGCTTCTGAATGAAGAGGCCGCTGGCCGCATGACGCTCACCTCGACCACCCGCTTTGTCGCGAACCAAGCGAACGCCAAGACCCGCTACTTGATCGGTCGCGGAACGGTGAGCGTGGATGAGCGTGTCTGGTTACGGCGCAGTGCGCAGTATCTGTTGCTGAGCGCCTTTTGAAGACACGGTGTGGTGAATGCCGACTTCTGTCAGGACAAGTTGACCAAGGCCCCAGTCGCAATACTCTTCGTCTCCGCATGACAAATCCGCAAGGCATCCAGAGCGAGTTGCCCGCTCAAGATGCGTGGCTCCTGACCGGACTTCAGACCATCAACGGCGGTTTGCAATTCGTCGGTGAAGGCTGAGCACCACTCCCCGCCACCGCCCGGATTCGGCGCAGTGACTTCCCCAGCATTGGTAATCAGCGTGAGAGGCCGATTCACGACCCAGGCATCTCCGTATGTTCCCGCGTCGAACTGGATCGTCGCCTTCTCCAGGAACAATTCGAAGCTGTGCCCGAACTTGAGACCCGCCGCCGCGATGCCGCCACTGATGGCACTGACACTCAGGTTTGGATCACTGAACAGATACTGTGTCGTCACATGATTGACGAGGCCATCCATCAGCAATCCCCGCGAGAACACGGCCTTCGGCTGGCCGCAGAGCAGGCCGATGTAATGGTTGTCGTGAATATGCAGATCGATCCCCCAGCCGCCGAGTTTGCGGAAGTCGCTCATGTCGGCGGACCAGTTCGGTTCAGCGATCACGCGGCGAAAGTTCGCCGCACGCAAGGCCCCATACTGGCCCCCTTGGACCGTCTCATGCACCCACCGAAACTCTGGGAAGAACGGCAGAACATGGGCCACCATCAGCATCCGTTTGGCCTTGCGAGCAGCGGCGACCATCCGTTCGGCAACGTCCAGATCAATGGCGATCGGCTTCTCGACCAGGACGTGCTTTCCCGCTGCGAGCGCTTCGAGGACCACCTCTTCATGCTGGTCAGTCGGTAAGCAGATATCGACCAGATCGATCGACGGGTCGGCCAGCAGTTCGCGGTGCCCGCGGTACTTGGCCACCCCGGTCAGGTCAGTCGTCGCGCTTCCACGCGGACCAAAGTTTCCCTGTATGTCGGACCAGTCCCCCGCGAGCTTCTTCTCACTGCGGGTCGCGATGGCCGCAACTTGGGCCCCGGTCACTTTTTTGGCAGCCTCAAAGTGGGTCATCCCCATAAAGCCGATGCCGACGATGCCGATCTTGATCATGGAGGAGGTCTCGTTGGATAGTCGTGGTTCGCTCCGCGAACCAAAGTTGGATCGCGGTGTGATCCACGACTATCGGACAGTTGTTGATCGAGCAATCCTAAGTCTCGTCATGCCGAGGCGTGAGCTTATCACCGGCCATTGCATCACGGCAAATCATGCCATGATTTCTTGCACCACATTCCCATGGACATCCGTCAGCCGAAAATCCCGCCCTGCGTGACGGTAGGTTAACTTCGTATGATCGATCCCCAGCAGGTGCAGGATTGTTGCGTGGAAGTCGTGGACGTGGACCTTGTTCTCGGCGACCGTCGCCCCGAGTTCATCGGTACTCCCGTGGCTGATGCCGCCCTTCACGCCGCCGCCCGCCATCCAGGAACTGAAGCAGGCACTGTGATGCCCGCGCCCCTTGGCTCCGTCGACCCCGGGAGTGCGGCCAAACTCGGTGGTCCAGACAACCAGCGTCTCGTCCAGCAAGCCCCGTTGCTTCAGGTCACGCAGCAGCCCCGCAATCGGCTGATCGATGTTCTTGGCGTGCTGCGCGTGCTCGGCCATATCACCGTGCTGGTCCCAGTTGTGGCTCGAGCTGCCGTCGATCAGTTCGATGAACCGCACGCCGCGCTCAGCGAGCCGCCGAGCGACGAGGCACTTCCACCCGAAACCCTCGGCCTGGCCCGGCTGGAGTCCGTACATCGCTTGGGTCTCGGCGGTCTCCTGCGAGAGGTCGAACGCCTCACGGGCTTCGGTCTGCATGTGAAAGGCCGTCTCAAAGGTCTTCATCCGTGCGGCCAGTTCCTGGTCCCCCTCGTGTTCGGCAAGATGCTTACGATTGAGCTGGGTCGCGAACTCCAACTCGAGTTCTTGTACGCTGGCTTGAGGCGTGCGGCGGTCGAGATTGATGATCGGCGTCGCCCCGGGGACGACACGGACCCCCTGGTGATACGCGGGGAGGAAGTCGTTCGAGAAGACCTGCGTCCCGGCGTACGGCAACTGCTGGGCCAGCACAATGAACGACGGCAGGTTCTGGTTCACCGTGCCCAGTCCATAGCTGACCCACGAGCCAAGACTGGGGCGGGAGAAGAAGAACGACCCGGTATGGATCGCCAGCGTCGCGTTGTAATGCTCGTTGTCATCCGACTTCATCGACTTGATCAGCGCGATGTCATCCATGCAGTGCTCCCGCAAATGCGGGAACAGATCACTGACCAGCGTCCCGCACGCGCCCCCCGGCTTAAAGTCCCACAGCGGCTTCAGCAAGACCCGCTGCTGGTTCGATAGCCCGCCCCCGATCCCCATCAGCTTGCCGTCCGCCTTGAACAGCTCGGGCTTGTGGTCGAACGTGTCCATGTGCGACACGCCGCCGTTTGAGAAGATATAGATCACCCGCTTCGCCTTGGCCGGGAAGTGCGGCTGTTTCGGGCTGAGCGGGTCGACAGCCGAGTTCGAGGGCGGACCGGCCAGGAGTTCGCTCAGAATCCCCGGCATCAGCAGCGAGCCCGCTGCGAGGCTTTGGAGGACGTGCCGACGGGGGAGGGGAAAATGGGCCATGATGGGTGGCCTTCGGCCAGCGAGCGGGAGTGCGGTGAGTTTGCGACCGGTCAATCATAACCACTCCACCGCACGGCGTCTCAAGCCAGCCCCGCCGGTGGTTAGACGGGGTGTGGTTAGCTAAGTGAGATCAGTGAGCCGCAAGGCGATGTCCGCCACAGCGGAATTAACGTATCACCCAACGCGTCCGTCGCCAAGCCTCCCTCTTCCGCCCCAACGGGGCAGCCACAAACCAGCCTGGGGCAGAGCGACCAGCGGGAGCGCCGCACTAGGTTGCGGAGTCCCCCACGCTCTCAGCCCTGAAGGGCGAAACAAGGAGCTGGGCGTCGCATTGTGCCGCCCTTTCAGGGCTTGCCGAACAGGGCGGAATCGATACCCAGGGCGTGGCCCTGGGCTGGTTTGTTGGTGCCCCTTCGGGGCGGAAGAACGGAGCATTCATAGCCCGTGGTGCGACTCGGACTCTGGCTCTGGTGATGTGGAACTTCAGCGGTGGCGAACTAG
>JAYSVZ010000019.1:0-8645 GCA_043718305.1 Planctomycetota bacterium
AGCGGGAACAACCCCATCTCGAAGCCATCAAACAACCACCCCAGGATCGCAGCCGCCAAGGCCATCCACTGTCCGCGACTGGTGGTTTGAGGTTCGGAAGCTGCGCTCATGGGATGGCTCAAGCGGAGGGGGATCAACGAGATGATCCAATGTAACGCCTTCCAGGAGCAAATGCTCTGACACTCGGGCGGGATCGATTTTCGTGAGCAAAGAAGAATCTAAAAGAGGTGCATGTTGCGAAGCGATCCGCCATGATGGTGGGTGTCCCCGTAGTCCCGCGTGATCTGCTGAAGGCTCCATGATGATCCGGATTCCCACTTCGGACGATTCTTCGCGGTGGCGGGCGTTTAAGATTCGGGCGTTCATCGCTGTGGCGATTGCGTTGTTTACTTTTGTGTCCTACCTGATGAAGGGGGACGTTAACCCGGTGACTGGGGAGAAGCAGCGCGTCGGGCTGACCGTGGGGCAGGAGATCGAGTTGGGACTCTCCGCACGGAGCGAGATGGCCGCTCAACACGGGGGCAGCCATCGCGATCCCCAGGCCCGCGCGCACGTTCAGAAGGTCGGTCAGCGGCTGGTGCGGGCGCTGGAAGAAGACTTGTCCCAGGCGGGGAAGCAGAACCCGTTTCAGTTTGAGTTCCATCTCCTGGCCGATTCACAAACGGTCAATGCCTTTGCCCTGCCCGGTGGCCAGGTCTTTATCACCGACGCCCTTTACACCCAACTCGAAACCGAAGGCCAACTGGCGGGCGTCCTCGGTCATGAGGCGGGGCATGTGATCCATCGCCACGGGGCCCAGCGGCTCGCGAAGAATCAACTCAACCAAGGTCTCGTCGGTGCGGCCGGTGTCGCGGGTGGTGACCGTGACAGTGCGCGGATGGCGGCTGTGATCGGAAACTTGATCAGCATGAATTATGGTCGTGAGGATGAACTTGAGTCGGACAGCTGGGGGTGCCAGCTCTCGGTGTCGGCGGGGTATGACCCACGGGCCATGCTGGGCGTAATGGAGATCCTCGACCGCACCGGCGGCGGGGGGCGGCAACCGGAGATTCTGAGTACCCATCCGAAGCCCGCGAACCGAAAGAAATACATTGAGGAAGTGATCCAGAAGGCATTTCCGCAGGGGGTGCCCGATGGCCTCGAAGACTAGCCTTCAATGGCTGACGTTCTGTCTGACATTCTTGGCAACCCTCGCCGGAGGACCACTCCGCGCCGAAGACCAGCCATCCGTCAAGTCATCGCTCCCAGTCACTGTGACGCAGGTCAATGCCCTCGCTGCGGACCTGGCCAGCGATTCGCGAGCGGCACGAGCCAAGGCTGAGGCGGCACTCATCGCACTCGGTCCAGAGGCGCTCGAACTCCTCCCGCACCCCGAGTCGACGCGCGATCCGCAGACGAGAGAGAGCCTGACGCGCATCGCTCGGGCCATCGAGGCCGCTGAGGCCGCGATCGCTCTGGAAGCTCGAACGGTCACCGTCGAAGGGATCAGCACTCGGCGAGCGTGGGTCGAGCAGACCTCTGCGGCAACCGGCAACGCCATTCACATTGATACGGTTCCAGCGCAGTGGCTCGACACGATCACGAAACCGCCCCGTCCCGATCCCATGACCTTCTGGGAGGTGATTCGCTGGCTTGAAGCCGATCGAACGGTCCGGTTGGAGATCGATCGAGTGGCTCGACTCCGCCCCCATGACGCCGCCTCACTGGTGGCCCCTCAGCCGATCGCGGAGTCGCGCAGTGGGCCGTTTCGCGTGCAGTGCGTCGAGTGCCAGTCGCGACCCTTGTCGAGCGGTGGACACTTGGTGCGGGTGCGGCTGAATCTGGCATGCGAGCCACGTCTGCGACCATTATTCCTGGTCTCGGCCATCGACCGTTGGCAGGTTA
The DNA here is from genome assembly GCA_043718305.1 of Planctomycetota bacterium. Classification (GTDB taxonomy): domain Bacteria; phylum Planctomycetota; class Planctomycetia; order Planctomycetales; family Planctomycetaceae; genus TH-plancto1. Next base: position 1,885 of record JAYSVZ010000019.1, read on the forward strand.
CGACGAAGTCTGTGGGGCTGGTGCCGTTTACAGCGGGAGCCAGCCGTGAACTTCCCGGAGGGGCCGGGCCGATCGAGGTCGCCTGGGATTTTTCGGTCCCTCCAGCAGGCCCCTTGCCGACCACCGTTGATATCGAGGGGGATCTGTCACTGACTCTGGCCACGCAGTCGGCGATGGTCGACTTTCGTGACCTCAATGGCCCGTACCCGATCACGCGCCGCCGAGGTCAGGCCCGCGTCTCACTCCACAGAGTGCGCACGACTCCCGAGGCGACCACATTCCGCATCGCGATCGCCTTGGGTGACCGAAACGGTCTCTTCGAATCGTACCGCGCAGCCCTGATGGCTCCTGAACTGGTGCTGATCTCCCAAACGGGAGCCTCCCCGGTGACAGCGACGACGACCGATCTGGTCCAGGAAGAACCCGATGGGATCGTGGTCGAATCTCAGTTCCCGGGGATCTCACTGACCGACACCAGCCGCCTGGAGGCCCGCCTCCCCACGGCGATCACCACACAAGCTGTCCCGTTCGTGTTGCTTGATGTCCCGGTGGAGAAAGCTTCTGTGGAATAAAGCCTGACACGGGCCCGGCACCTCATTGTTCGGACGGCTGGGCAACGGCGGCGGGGATCGCCAGAATGCGGCGACGATGTCCTTCCCTCAAACCATTATCGTCGTTCACCCCTCCGAGAAGCGCAGCAAGTGCTCGGTCGAGCCGCTTCGTCCGCGATCAGAGTTTGTCTTCTGGACTTACCCCCAGCGGGGGGCCGAGCGGCTCGACGGGTACGTTCGACTTGGCATTGGGGGGCCGGAGTTGACGCCAGCAGACTTCGGAACGGGGCTGGTGCTCCTGGATGGCTCCTGGCGGTGGGCGGCCAAGATGGAGCAGGCTTATAACGACCTTCCGGTCAGGAGTTTGGCCGGATGGAAGACAGCCTATCCCCGCGTGTCGAAAGTGTTCCAGGATCCGAGCGGCGGTCTGGCCACGATCGAGGCGCTCTTCGCAGCGCATGCCCAGATGGGGCGGCCCGTCGAAGGCTTGCTGGATGACTATCGCTGGGGGACCGAATTCCTGGAACTGAACCGTGCCCTTTTAACCGTGCCCTTTTAACCGTGCCCTTTTGACAGCGAGCTTTGCACTGCGTTTCAGCGGCGGTATTCTGTAAGACATTGATTCGGCGTTGTTCGATGTTGTTCGGAGCAGGAGTGTTCCATGACCAAGCCAGGGTTGCGGTTATGCAGTTGTGTTTTGTGGCTCACCTTCGTTTGGGGGTGTGGCGGTTCGGCTCCGCCTGCGCCGGTGGCCAATCCTTATTCGAGCGGAGGGAATAGCGCCCCCGATCAGCCCACCCCCGCCCCCGTGCAGCCCCAGGGGAATCCGTTCGGCGGTCCTTCCTCGCCCGCCACAGCCGGATCGGGGAACCCCTTTGGAGGCCCCGCCCCCGCACCAGTGACTCCGCCCGATCCCCCGGCTGCCGAGAACTCGGTCGTCATGGAGACCCCCGCGAAGTCGGTTGAGCCAGCAATGACGCCGCGCCGTGGTCCTCCCGTAAAGCCAGTCAAACCGGTGCCAGCGGCCACCACGAAACCCGAGCCGATGCCGGAGCCGGTTCCCATGCCGGATCCCACGACTCCGAAACCGGATCCGGGAACCCCCGAGCCGCTGCCAGCCACCACTCCCGAACCAGACCCGAAACCAGCTTCAGTGGCGACGAATTGGTCGCTGACCGTCGACCCCGTGCCAACCGGAATCCACGTCACAAAATCGCACAAGCTGGCGCTGGTGAAGGTTCCGCAGTTCGGGGCACTCGGGCCGGATTTTGTCGAGGCTGGACGACTCCGCGTCCTCTATTCGGCGACACCGGGCGTCGCAGTGGCAATCGGCCTGAACGACGAGACGAAGCAATATCGCGACGTGTGGGACTTCGTGACGAAGAAAAAGATCGGCACGATTCGCAATCTGCAACTCTCTGGAGCCAAGGGGCAAGCGATCAGTCCCGATGGCCGCTTTTTTGCCTTCAAGCCGCAATGGGATCCGGCGGTGCAGATCCTCGATCTCGTGTCGGGGAAAAAAAGCACCACACCGAAGCTGGCGGGAAGTGCCAGCAAGCTCGTGGCCTTCGCGGGAGCCACGCGGTTGATCTATGAAGACAAGGGAGAGATCCGCATCCATGCCGCCCCTGAGTTCGAGTTCAAGACCTTCGTGAAGCCCGCCGGATGGTCACCGGACGACGGATGGGCCTTGAGCCCCAGCGGGAAATACTTGGCGGCGATCCGCAAAGTAAAGGGCGGCAGCGCGGCGGAATTCTTCGACCTCGACACCGGAGAATCGGCCGGGAAGTTGACGTTGGCGGAGGCCGGAACTTGCCTCGGGCTGGCCTTCTCCCCCGATGGAAAGCAACTGGCAGCCTGGATCGACGGGGCAGCTCCCGCGCTGAAGAAGTGGCAAGTCGCTGATGGGGCGATCGCTGGACAGCACGATTTAACCGCAGTGGCCGGGAACATTGAGCCGCATGAAAGTTACCAGGGGCAACGCGTCGAATGGTTCCCGAACGGACGTCACGTGCTACTGGGAGGACGGGTGGTGTTTGACGCAGAAGAGGGCATCATTGCGACCATCACGGGCGGCGACGAAAAACCGCTCTCGGCTGTGCGCGTGATTGGCCCCCAGCAGACCCTCGCTTCGATTGATGGCCAGATGTCGGTCGTCGATCTGTCGGAATCGATGAAGATCACGACCACGGTGGCTGGAACGACACCGGGAAGTCCCGGCTCGCCCGCCCGCACCGAACCAGCGGCGACGCCCGCCGACCGGAGCGGGATCACGCTTGCGTTCCCCGATGATGTCGAGTGGACCGTCAAACTCAGCAAGCCGCTTCCGGTGAGCAAGGTCAGCTCGCGGGGGATCAAGCTTCCGGTCGGCAACGTCTATATGGGCCGCCTTTCCCCGACGCAGGGGACTGGGATGGTCATGTACACGAGCACGCCGCTGGCGCTCGGTGATGATGGTCTGCCCACATTCGAAGCGGCGACGCGCTTCTGGATTCAACCGGTTGATCTGAAGGCCAGCACCCTTCCCAAGATCATCCCCCTTCCAGCCTCGCGACTGCTGATGTCGATGACCCCCAGCGCGGGACATATTTGCCTGAGAAACACCGATGGCCTTGACCGCCTGGAGATTCTGGCGACCAAGGACGGATCGCGTGAAGGGGCGTTCGCGCCCTACCACGATGCTCCTCCGGGACCGGAGCAACGCGTCACCTATGCCGAGTTCACTGATGCCACCCACTTGGTCACCAAGGGAGCCGGGCGGCTCACCCATTGGGAATACAAGACGGCCAAGGCGGTCTTCGAGTATGAGGTCGGTGGCATGCGCCCCGAGATCTCACCGGGCCGAGACTATCTGGCGGTCACCGATCCTGGCAGTCGAACGATCTCCCTGATCAATCTGGCCATCGGAAAGCCCGAGGGGACGATCGTCGTTTCCGACTTGGTCGGAGAGGAGGCTGCTGCCTGCTCCTTCCATGCTGGAGGGCGCTACTTCGCTACGCTTTCCCGGCGGAACGACGGGGGAGAGCTGCGGGTCATTGACCTGGTCGATGGGACCGAGCGAAAGCGATTTCCATTACCCATTTCGGCCCAGGTGATGCAATGGGTCGGGGATGATTATTTGTTGCTCAACGGCTCCGCCCTGGTGAGCGTGACGCGGGCTTGCGTGGTCTGGAACTACGGACTTCCGCAAGGCATGCATGTCCTCGACAGCCCCGATCAGCGGCATTGGTACATCGCTGCCGACCCGGACCGATCGAATGCGATCATCCTGCGTGGCGTTGATATGCCCGATGGGACGGCCCTGGAACGAATTGGAGCGGCCAGTCCGAAGGGACGACTGCTTCTGGGTCCCGAGAAGCTCATCAGTCTCAGTGTGGAGGTCGCCGACCCCGAGGGTGAGACCGGGTTCGCCAAGAAGGTCACCGGGTTCCTGACGGACCGCTATGCGGGGGCGAAGATCACCGTTCAGGAGAAATCGGATGTCGAACTCACCGTGCGTGATACGGACGGCGGCTGGAAGCTGAGCATGATGAATGATGGAAAGACGCTGTGGGAGCACACGATCGATGGGACCGATGGTCCATCGGCACTGCTGGAATACGAGCCGCCCAAGCACGCGTTCCCCTTCGGCTCTGCGCAAGGTGCCGGGCAATCGGACCTGAACATTCGCGGGGTTGATTAGCGGTTAAGCTTGTTCGCTCAGCTCCGGCTCCCCTCTCCCCCGGGAGAGGGGTTGGGGGTGAGGGAGGGTGGCGAGACAACTCCCGAATTTAGAGCATTTTCAGAATTGGTCTTCAGTGAAAATTCACCCTCAACCCGGAGTGGGGAACACTCATCTTCACTGATCTTCGCGAATCCCGAAGAGCTTTACATTGAGAATCACCTCAAAATCCGGCTCCGGATGAGCGTGGATTAGTGTTCCAAATCTGCAACTGAAGACCAGTTCGGAAACTGCTCTATGCTCCGCGCGGGCGAAAGCGAGGCCTTCTCTCGTCGCCACATTTCGCCAGAACGTGGGCTTATCACGCCACTCGCCCACATTCGGGTGAACGTAGCGATCCTATCAATTCCATCCAGTCAGAGAATAAGCTGGCTGATGGCCGCTTACTTTGCCGCAGGGAACACTCGCCAATTGAATCTCGGTCGCGGAGCGACCGAGCTACGATTACGGCTTCGGAGCGTCGGCGGCTGGCTCTGCTGGTTTCTCTTCAGCGGGTTTCTCGGCAGGAGTCGTTGCAGCAGGCTGCTCCACAGCGGGGGCTTCCGCAGGCTTTTCGCTGGTCGCCGCAGGGGTTTCCGGGGCGGCTGGGACTGTTCCTTCGGGGGGCATCGCGCGGGCCGGGGATCCGCCGGTCGGAGGGACTGGCTCGTCGTCAAGCTTCACGTTGGGAGCTTCCGACGACGGAATGTCCTGCGGCTTTGGACGGTCTTCCGGAGACGGGTTCGTCTTCCGGAACCACGCATAAAACGCAGCCTTTTCCGGCTTGGCCAGAGCCTTCAGTTTGTTTTCGGCCCACTGCTTATTGAGAGTCGTCGGGAACTCCTTGAGCAATTGCTCGTAGGCTTCGATGGCCGGTTTCAAGTTTCCGTCCGACAGCGATTCCAGGCAAATCGCCATATTCACGAGGGCCTCTTCGCGAATGTCCTTGGGGAGGTTCTTGCTTTCCAGAAGCTTGCTCAATTGGGTCTTGGCATTTTCCAGGTTTTCATCGCTGGCCACGCGATTCGACATCGCCTGCTGGATCCCCTGGGACTTGTAACGCCGGGCAGCCATCATCCGGGCCGGATATTCGGCAGAGGTTCCGGCATGGTCTTCGGCGACCTTTCGGAAGTCGTCGGCGGCTTCGCTCGCCGAGAACGCTCGCCAGGCGGCTTCGTTTTTCGCATTCGCCGACCGCGACATCACGATCGCCGCCACCAGCACCACGGTCCCGACGATGATCGCCAGGAGAATCTTGTTGGCGTGACGGTCAATCCAATGACGCGTCCGAAGCCACCAGCGAAGGAGTTCGGACGGTTCGGTTGTGGCGGTCTGCGGCTGAGGGGTGCTCATGGTCGGGAACGATTCACTCCGAGTGGGTCCATCTGGCCGCGATCCATCCCGCGAGCCATTCTGAAGAAACCTTGATCCATCGCAGCGGCGATGGCCTCCAAGCCTCTGATCAGAACCGCGCGAGTATATGAACGGATGGGAAAAGGGTCAAATGGAATGCTTTGCGGATGTCAGGCAGGGGTGCATGTCAGCTTTTGCATCTCGGCGGATCCCCATAAAAACGTCAATCGGAGAAGTCGGCGTCGTGTGAGAAGAGGGGTGGTGCCAGGGGACTGGCGAAGGGGTGTTTTGGCAGGGAAACCGGCGAATCGAGTTGCTCACACGGGACGCTCTTTGAGATTCAAGGAGCGTCCCGTTTTCGTTGTTGAAGTCGGAGACGCAAGCGGGCCAGACCCGCATCGCAGCACTGCCCACCTGACCCCTGATCTTGCGAACGGGAGGACTCTAATTCGGGAGCTTCAGCACCTCGGTGAACGGCAGAAGGTGAATTCCGAGTGGAGTTCACGCCATTCCATTCCGATCGAGCCAATGCCTGCTTGCGTGTTTCGCGATTTTCCTCCAGGTGTCTCTGATTCATGCTGAGGAGTTACCCGAGGACCCTGTTCACATATTCAGCTTGTCGTACGTGATTGATGCGAGCGCTGACTCAATCTGATAAAACGCCCCCATCATGAAGGAACCACCACCGATGTCTCTGTTGGTCGTCATTGAAGGGATCGATGGATCCGGCAAGGGGACGCAGGCCGCCCGGCTCCGCGAGCGGCTCATTTCGAACAATCTGAACGTCGCCAGCCTGAGCTTCCCGCGCTATGCCGACACGTTTTTCGGGCAGCGGATCGGGGACTTTTTGAATGGCAAGTTTGGCCAGCTCGGTGAGGTGAACCCCTTTCTGGCCTCATTGCTCTATGCCGGTGACCGCTTCGAGTCGAAGGTCGAACTCGAACGACTGCGGGCGACGAGCGATGTGGTGATTCTGGATCGCTACGTGCCGTCCAACATCGCTCATCAAGCCGGTAAGCGGACCGGAGCCGAGCGCCGCGAACTGGCTGGCTGGATCGAGCGAATCGAGTACGGCGTCTTTGGCCTGCCCCGCCCTGACCTGGTCATCCTGCTTGATGTCTCTGCGGAAGTGTCTCAAGAACTGATCGCGAAAAAGT
>JAYSVZ010000181.1:0-23174 GCA_043718305.1 Planctomycetota bacterium
GGTCGAGCCTGTCGCGTCGGGGACTTGCGAGCCCAAGGGTGTTCTTCGTTCTCGGTCTTCAATGCTGGCCGAGACACTTCGGTGGCGACTTCGGTCGACTCCGGTTCGGCTGGCTTACGGATCCGAACAGTCCCTTCGGCCTCTTCCGCTTCAGTCAGAGCCCAGACATCCACCGCGACTTCAGGTGAGTGATTTTCGTCATCGGCGTCGAGGAGCGGCTCGACATGCTCCGACTCGTCGACTCGAGAGTCCGACACGGCTTTCACGCGTTTGTCGAGATAATCACCCGCCCAGTCGGCGTTATCGAGGTCTGTTTGTGCTCCGGACTCTCGTGAGCTTGATGTCTTTTTCACAGACGCCACAGCTTGCTCGGAGTCGAGTGGCTCTTTCTTCAGCGGAGCCGTCGACTTCTTGGCGACGGATGTCCCGTCTTTCGACCGAGCCGATGTCGACTCAAGACGCCGCCGCTCTTCCGAATGCCGCTCGGCACGCAGAGCTTCCTGACCGGCCTTATCCGAAATACTGCCGGTGAGACCGCCCCGGTTTGACCGTGAGCAGCCTTCCAATGTGAATCCCGACAGGCAGGCCATCGCCAAGGCTGCCGAGAACCAACGACTTCGTTTACGCACTGAACCACTCATGAACACGTCCCCCCAGACGTTTAGACCTTGAGTCTTCTGGGAATATCGACGAAACCAGTTTTCAGGCGTGAATCAATTTGCCGAGTCATACCGGTTTATCCGAGACTTTTCAAAGTACCGGTTGTGACGAATTCCTAGCCCGCCAAGGCGAACGGTCAGCCGTGGGATAGGCTTCCAGCCTGTCTTTTCTGACCAATTCCACCAAACCCCACCAAACAAAAAAAAGCCCTCGTTGGCGAACCAACGAGGGCTTTCGGCATGACAGTCCCCACCGCGTGCCTTGAGAGAGAGTCGGGCCGGGGAGAGGGGGGCCGGTCGGACGGTGTGCGGGTGAAACCGTGGTCTGTCGGGTGATCGCTGCGAGAGTTCTTAGTTAGTTAGGCCACATGCTGCATTTTGTTCGCGTAGTCGCGTCCAGATGTGGGCGGGGGAAGAGGGCGACCATCTGCGTGGTAGAGCGCGATCGCCTCGTCGACGACTTGGCACAACTCCACGAAAGACGGCCTTCTCATCGGGTCCGTGGCACCCCCCATAGATCAACCCTGGAGAACTTCCGACGAAGCATTGATCCTCTTCGGACCATTCGACAATCTTGGCGTACCGCGCACTGTCTTTCACGACTGGGACTCCTCAATGGCAATTCTTGCAGCGCGAACCTGGATCCGGCGAGTGTGGCGAACCGGGAGTGTTGCTGTCGAGGACGCTCGCCGTCGATCTTGTGAGACGGGCAATCGTCACACGCCCGACGCCCTCACACGCCCGATTGAGTTTTCCACAGCCCGGAACCGTGACTTTATGGACGGGCTGCGATAACTTCAGGGACTTGCGATTCGCCTCACGCGATTCGTCCCTCCGATCCGTCACGGAAGAGACTCCGCATGTCGTCCGTTCTGAAGACCGCCAGTTCCTACACCGCTGATGACATCGAAGTCCTCGAAGGGCTCGAAGCCGTCCGGCAGCGACCCGGCATGTACATTGGCGGGATCGATACGCGCGGGCTGCATCATTTGATTTGGGAAATCGTCGACAACTCGGTCGACGAATACCTGGCGGGGGAGTGCGACCAGATTAAGGTCACGCTGCATAAGGACGGTGGCTCGCTGTCGGTCGAGGACAACGGACGCGGCATCCCGGTCGACATGCATAAGAAGATCAAGAAGCCAGCCCTGGAGGTGATCCTCACCACGCTGCACTCGGGCGGGAAGTTTTCCGAGAAGAGCTACGCCCGCAGCGGCGGCTTGCACGGCGTCGGGTCATCGGTCGTCAACGCCCTCTCCGAGGAACTGGTCGCCACCGTCCGCCGCGATGGCCACGAATGGCAGATGCGTTTCAAACGCGGCAAGTCGACGACCCCGCTCAAACAGCTCCGCCCCTTTCGCGGGCATGGAACGGAGATATTCTTTCGGCCCGATGCCGAGATCTTCCGCCGCGTGCAGTTCTCCGGCGAGACGATCAAGCAGCACATCGAGGACATTTCGTACATCCACGGCGGATTGAAGATCACCTTTGTCGATGAGGTGAAGAAGGAGACGACCGAGTTCCAGCACCCGGACGGGATCAAGGCGTACCTCGATAAGATCATTCGCGATGACGCCAAGAAGCCGATCCACGAAGGGGCCTTCAACGCCGAAAAGGATGAGGACAAGGTCCGCGTCGAACTCACCCTCCGCTGGACCGAAGCCACCGATGACCAGGTCCGCAGCTACGTCAACGGCATCCGCACGCGGGGCGGCGGGACGCACGAATCGGGACTCCGCTCGGGCGTGGCCAAGGCGATCAAGAACTACATGGATATCCACGAGATCAAGGCCAAGGGGCTGACGATCACGACGGATGACATGCGGGAAGGGGTCGTGGCGGTCCTTTCGGTCTTCCATAATGCTCCCGAGTTCCAGGGGCAGACGAAAGACAAACTCAACAACGTCGAGATGGCCTCGCTCGTGGAAGGGGTTGTGCGGTCAAGTCTGGAGACGTGGCTCAACACCAACCCGACGATCGCCGACGCCGTCATTGGACGCATCATGCTGGCCGCCCGCGCTCGCGAGGCGAGCCGGGCGGCCGTCAGCGAGGTCCGCCGCAAGACCCCCGGCAGCCGCAAGAGTAACCTGCCGGGGAAGCTCCTCGACTGCCGCTCCGACAAGCCGGAAGAGTGCGAACTGTTCATCGTGGAAGGCCAGTCCGCCGGTGGCACCGCCGCCAGTGGCCGCGACTCACGGATTCAGGCAGTGCTCCCACTGAAGGGGAAGATCCTCAATACGGAGTCACTCACGGTCGGCAAGATTCTGGAGAGCCAGGAAGTCAAAGACCTCGTGGAAACACTCGGCACCGGCATCGGCCCCAACTTCGATCCGCACCATTTGCGATATCACCGGATCATCCTCCTGATGGATGCCGATAGCGATGGCTACCACATCAGCACGCTGCTGATGACCTTTTTCTTTCGCCATATGCGCGAGCTGATTACCCAGGGCCGGATCTTCCTGGGCCAGCCCCCGCTCTACAAAATCGAGATCGGCAAAGACCGGCAATACGCCCGCGATGACGCCGACAAAGAGCGGATCCTGGCCACGATCCCCCCCAACCGAAAGTTCGATGTTCAGCGGTTCAAGGGGCTGGGAGAGATGAACAGCGACCAACTCAAAGAGACGACGCTCAACCCCAAAACGCGGACCTTGCTCCGTGTCGACATCGAAAGCGCCGTCGAGGCTGATGCGATCTTCTCGCAACTCCTGGGGAAGGACGCTAGCGAGCGCTACCGGCTGATTATGGAGCAAGCGGGCGAAGCGGATGATCTGGATGTATGATTTCTGGAATGACCAACCACGCTCTCTACTGGGTGACACCAACGCTCGGGGTCGGGCCGTTTCCTTCACCCGCCCGCGTGGAGTCCCTTCGCACAGCAGAGGTCACTGACATCCTCAATGTCAGTGACGCCCGCAGCTTGTCTGAAACTCTCGCGGCGGGCTTTCGATCGGTCGTTTTCATTCCGATTGCCGACTGCGTGCCGATCGAGCCCGAGACAGTCACCGAAGTTCTGACAGCTCTCGATGCGATGTTTTTATCACCGGGACCACGGGTGCTCGTCCATTGCCTCGCGGGACAGAATCGATCGCCCACTGTGATCTGGCTCTATCTGTGTTCGCTGGATGTCGACGCCACTGTCGCGAAGCAGACCATCGAAACCGCTTCCCCCGATGCGGTCGGAGGACATCCCATGTTATTGGACGCCGAAACGATCGGCGCGATGGCGGCACATCGGTTGAGCCGTTCAACGGAGACTCGCCGTCAGTTGCAAAATGTGGTTCTGCGGGGAACGGTCCCCTGATTCGGTGATTCATCCCGGTCAATTCGTAGATGTTGATCTCTTGAGTCACCGTAGGGTGGAGACCAGAAGCTGGTGGTGTGGAAGAGGTCGAGTCGATTGAAGAGATTATTGCGTAAGGTTTCAAGCATCCGATCTCACGATCGACAGCGAGCGGGGCGGCGTAAGCCTCCCGTGCCAGTGGGCTCGTGATTCGTCAGCCCCAGTCACGAATGAAAAATCGCGACTCTCACGCGGCCTGGGGAGCGGGTGCCGTGAAGCACGGGGATTAGTTAGTTAGAGCAGTTTCGGAATGGGCCTTCAGTCAGAGCATTCGGTCATCAGCCAGCGTCAATTCGGAAGTTGTCCCATGACTCACCAACCCTCTGGTGCTTCCCCAAACGAATCGTGTGTCATGATGCATTGTATTCTCTGGTCGCCACGATTCGCCAGAACGTGGGAAACGTCTCAAAGCAGGCTGGCCTCCACCCTACGAACTACGAACTCTCCCTTTTTGCCGCCCCACCCCTTGCCAGTCAAGAAGCCGAATCTCCCGAATCTCGGGGAACAGTGGGAATTATATCGATGCAGGGGTTCTCTCATTCGTATCCCCGTCAGGAGCGCTGCTCAGCGTCTCGGGGCGTTACCCACTGCACTTGGCCACCTCTTCGCCGACTGGGAGAATCCCATGCGTTCGTTGTCTGTCGTGCTGCTTGTCGCTCTGGTGATGGTCTGGGGATGTGAAAGGGACGGTGAGCAGGCGGCTCCTGCGAGTCCCAGCGTGGAGCGATCCGCTCGTGAAGGTGCTGTGGCCTCTGATTACCACGGGGGCTTGGATGCGGTCGCTCCCACGGAGGCTCCGGCGAATACCCCCGTACTGCCCGCTCCTCCCGGTATGCAACCGCCGGACTTCAACACCGAAGCGTACGACTCCATCGAAGAGTCCCGGTTCCTCACCGTGCAGGAAAGCCCGTTCTCCACGTTTGGAATCGATGTCGATACGGCCTCGTATTCCAATGTCCGCCGGTTCCTGACCAATGGATCACTCCCGCCGGAGGGGGCCGTCCGGATCGAGGAACTCGTCAACTACTTCCCGTATCAATACCTGCCGCCTCAGGGGCCAGAGCCGTTCGCCATGAACGCCGAAGTCGCAGCTTGCCCCTGGCGGCCCGAGCATCGGCTAGTGCGCGTCGGCCTCAAGGGGAAGGAAATGGAATACGGCGAACGTCCCGCGTGCCAACTGGTGTTTCTGGTCGATGTCTCCGGGTCGATGGCGGGCGAGAACCGGCTGCCGCTGGTGATTCGGTCGCTGTCGGCCCTGGTGGCCTCGCTCGACGAGCAGGATCAGATCGCAATCGTGACCTATGCGGGATCGAGCGGGATCGCCCTGCCCTCGACCTCCGCGCGGCAGAAGCACACGCTGATCTCCGCCATCGAATCGCTGCGGTCGGGAGGCTCGACGAATGGGGCCTCGGGGATTGTGACGGCCTATCAACTGGCCCGCCAGAACTTCATCGAGCACGGCGTCAACCGCGTCATCCTCTGCACCGATGGCGACTTCAACGTCGGCGTGACCGATGCCAGCAGCCTGGTGGAATTGATCCAGAAGGAGGCCCAGTCGGGGGTCTACCTGAGTGTCCTGGGGTTCGGAATGGGGAACTATCAGGATGCCCGCATGGAGCAACTCGCCGACAAAGGGAACGGCAACTATGCCTACATTGATGGCTATGCCGAGGCTCGCAAGGTTCTCGTCGAGCAGATGGCCGGGACGCTGGTCACCATCGCCAAGAATGTCAAAATCCAGGTCGAGTTCAACCCAGCCCAAGTCCAGGCGTACCGCCTGATCGGGTACGAGAACCGAGCCCTCGCGACCCAGGACTTTCGCAATGACAAAAAGGACGCGGGGGAAATCGGAGCGGGACATACCGTGACCGCCCTCTATGAAGTCGTGCCGCAAGGTGTCGAATTCGCGACACCCGACATCCCCGAATCGAAGTACCAGAAGCCCGCGAAGTCGACCCGTGAAGCCTTGGCCCATGAACTCATGAACGTCCGGGTCCGCTATCAACCGCCCGCCGGTGGAGACGCCACCGAACTCGAGTTCCCGATTCCGGACGCGGACCAGCGCTTCGAGCGGGCCTCCAAGGACTTTCAGTTCGCCAGCGCCGTGGCAGCGTTCGGCATGCTGCTGCGGAACTCCGAACACAAAGGCGTGGCCACCTGGGAAGCCGTCTCGGAGTGGGCCGCCCCTGCGGTTTCGACCGACCCGGAGGGATACCGCCAAGAATTCCTGACTCTGGTCAACATGGCGAAGAGCGTTCCGGGATCCCCAGTGGCCCAGAGGAGGAGCCGACGACGAATCCCACAGTGAGTCTGCGGCATCGACAATCAACTGTCTCATAGTCGCCTTTTGCTCCGCAAAAGAGCGTTGCCGAAGCGTTCGACTTCCGAATTATGGTCAGCGTTGAGACACGTTCGACCCGCGCTCGACGCACTTTCGCGGAGCGAAAGGCGACGATCTCCGCATGGATGGACGATGCTGGAGGTGCTCGTCGCCATCTCCGTGATTGCCATTTTGATGGCAATCACAATCCCCGCTGTGCAGTCGGTCCGCGAGAGTTCGCGGCGTAATACATGCCTGAGCCAGTTGCGGCAATTGGGGACAGCGCTGAACAACTTTGAAACGTCCCATCGGGAGTTCCCCGGCGGTTTCGGTCCCAAGCATCCCACGCTCGGTTACGGATATGGTATTGCTCCCCAGGCGCGATTACTCCCTTGGCTGGGGATGCCGGGGCTTGAGGAACATCTCACTCTCGATCCATATTCGGGGTCACTCGTGCCTTACGACCCAGATCAGTGGCCATCGTGGATGCGGACGATAATTCCGGGGCTCTTGTGCCCGAGTGATGCGGGACTGCCCGGAACGAATTACGTCATGTGTACAGGAGCGGGGCCGAAAACCATCGGGGACTATCCCTATCACGGAGCGTTTCACACAATGGAAGGGACCAAACCCGCCAGAGTCCTTGACGGATTGTCAAACACCATCGCCGCCAGCGAACGGGTTCAATCGGACCTCGATACACAAACTTACTCGCCTTACGAAGACATTTGGGGCTCTGGGGTTTCCGTCGACTGGATCGAAGATCCGGATCGCATGGCGAGTTTCTGTGCGTCACTCCGTGGTCAGCCGCCCGGATATTATCCCCACACGGGATGGTCTTGGGATAATTCGGAGTATGGAGCGACACTCTATAACCATGTCCTGGCACCGAACTCCAAAACGCCAGACTGCGTCTCTAGTATCAATCCCACGCCCCCTGGCCCCGGGCAGCCCGATCCTCCCGATCGATATGGGCATATCGGATCGGTGCCTGCGCGAAGTCGACACTCCGGAGGAGTGAATGTGCTGAAGCTCGATGGCTCGACGCGATTCGTGTCGAACTCGATCGACCTCCCTGTCTGGCGAGCCTTAGCGACGATTGCCGGGAAAGAGATCATCGGGGACTGGTAAGGCAGCTACTCGGCGAAAAACGTCTCTCCGTAAGACGGCCTTTCCAGGCCGTCTGGCAGCAAGAATCGATCAAGGACGGCCTGGAAAGGCCGTCCTACGGGGTATTTCCTTGCCTAGTCACCGCCTACTCGATTGGCACGATGTACCCCACCGCTCCGATCGGCTGCCCCTTCTCGACGTTCTTATAGTGTGCGTGGCACATGATGCACTTCTCCATCACGACCGGGACCGGGGTGGCCGCTCGCAGGTAGGGCTTGCCGTTCTTTTCGATCACGGCATCGACAAAGGTCTCGCCCTTCTTGAGTCGGGCGATGGCCGACTTTTCGAACTCATCGGCGGGGGCATTTTTCTCTTCGTACGGTTCGCCCGTGGCATCGATCAGGCGTGCCTCGTGCCACCCCTTTTCCTTCATCGCGCCAAAGAGCAGCCGGGCGGCTGTCCCTGCGGCGACATCGTCTTCCTCATGAACGTAGTGTTCGGTGATCAGCACGACGGCGGTCTTGTACAGATCGTCCAGCATGCGGACTTGCTTGCGAGCCCGCTCGAGGGCGGCGGGGTCGACCTTGGGCTGGTCGGCACTCCGCGACTGCGCCACGACGAGTCCCACGAGAACAAGCGGCACCACGGCCCAGGCAATACGACGCTGCATGATTGGCTCCCAAGGCGAGACTCCCGCCCTGGTCACTGATGATTACTCATCGCGACTTCGGAGCGGGCTTCGTCAGTTGCACGAGATCCAGACCCGGGCGGACCACACTGGTCAGCTTCACCGAATCGAGGTACTCCCACTGCAACCGTTCTGCTTCCGCGAAGACGTTCTTCAACTCGCAACCGGGCTGAATGACACACACGTTGGTCTGGGCCCCCACGCATTCGAGGTAGTGCATCGCCCCCTCGAAGTCGCGGATCACCTGCCCCACCGTGATCGATTCAATCGCCCGGGCCAGCTCGATCCCACCGTGAATTCCCCGGATGCTGCGGACGTATCCCAACTGGACCATCCGCTGCGTCACCTTTGCGAGGTGGTCCTTCGAGATCGCGAAGAACTCGGCCACCTCGGCAATGGTCACGCGTCCCGACCGGGAGGCCAGGAACATCAGGAATCGCAGGGCGTAATCAGTCTGGAGTGAGAGTCTCATAGAAACAGGACTAAGAGGAGCTTATTATGCCTGTATTCGGTTGTCAACTCCAAATGCAGGTCTGGGTCGGGCTGGAAAGAGAGCTGGGAAGTCACGGGATGCTCGCTGGGATCGGGAGCATTCTGGCTTTCGGAAGTGGTCGGGGAAAGCCAGAAGGGATCGATTTGAGGCAGTGGTCAGTTATCAGTGGTCAGTTCCAACTGAAGGTGCCGCACGGGATTGCCCGCTGGTCGCGCCCTGGGCGATCCTCGGTAACCTCTAGATCCCACTCCCCGAGAGCACCACTCGAATCGTTCGCATCAGAATCTTCAGGTCATTCCACAGACAACAGTTCCGAAGGTACATCAGGTCAAAGGCCACCTTGCGGCGGAAGCTCTCGATGTTGTTGTCGTATCCATTCACGATCTGGGCGACCCCGGTCAGGCCAGGCTTCAAGCCGAGGCGTTGCAAATAGTCGGGGATCTCCTTCGACAGCTCCTTAATAAACTCCGGCCGCTCGGGGCGGGGCCCCACCAGCGACATATCGCCGCGGATCACGTTCCAGAGTTGTGGAAGCTCGTCCAAGCGAGTCTTTCGCATGAATCTGCCCAACGGTGTGACGCGCGCGTCCCCTTGTTTTGCGAATTGGGCTCCGTTCTTTTCGGCATCATTCCGCATGCTGCGGAATTTATAGAGAGTAAAGTGAAGGCCATAGGCGAACTCCTTGCGGCGGTCGTTCTCGGGGTTGCGGCGATCAATTCCTTCTGGCCGGTCAGTCTCCACAATCCGACGATCCGCGCCGGGACGCCGGAGGTTTAATCCCACCCGCGTCTGCTTAAAAATCACCGGACCGGGAGAGGTCAGCTTCACGAGCAACGCCGTGACGAGCATCACAGGAATCAGCAGGATCAACATCGTCGTGGCCAAGACCAGATCAACCAGCCGCTTGGTCACACGCGTCAATGTTTCCAACGAGTGCAAATCGATCCGAGAATCCTGGTGGCTCAGTTGGCTCAACCACGCGACAGTCGGCAGATGTTCTGGGGATGCGTAGTCAAACAGATCGCCCAAAGACTGTGGAATCAAAGCCGAAGCGCTCTCCGGTGCCACTTCCGGAGGCTGCACAGCCGACTTCGGCACGTTTGTATGATCCGTGGTCATGGGCCGAGCCGTTGGATTCGGTGGAGTCAGGGTGTTCGTGGTCATCAGGGGTCCGTCGTAAACGCCGAGCCGTTGTCGATTTCCCCAGTCACCGTGGGTGAGTTCGAACTCACCCCAGAACAGAACCGACCCACCACACTAGCACTCAGATTCACTCCCCAAGAGAGTTTTCGCACGGGGAAGCGTACGATTCCTAGAAACCACAGCGTTGTCAGCCGAGGACGCCGACTTTTCATTACGATGCGAAAACGCCACACGAAGAACTCCATAAAAAAAACCTCGGTCACGCGAAGCGTGACCGAGGGCAATTCATCCCTGCGATCGAACTCTCCACTACTTCTTTTCCAGTTCCGTCTTGATCGTAGCGACGACTTCCTCCGAGTCCGGCTCGATGCCGGTCTTGAAGCGGGCAGCGACCTTGCCGTCGCGACCGATCACGAACTTCTCAAAGTTCCAGCCGATCTTTCCGGCGAACTGGGGGTTCGTTTCAGTTCCGGTCAGGAACTTATAGAGGGGGGCGGCCTTTTCGCCGTTGACATCGATCTTCGAGAACATGTCGAACGTGACGTTGTACTTCGTGGAGCAGAACTCGCGGATCTCTTCCGCGGAGCCAGGTTCCTGGGCCCCGAACTGGTTGCACGGGAACCCCAGCACCACAAGACCATCGTCTTTGTAGGTCTTTTGAAGATCCTGAAGTGCGTCGTACTGCGGGGTCGCGCCGCAGTGGCTGGCCACGTTGACGACCACGACGACCTTTCCTTGGTAGTTCGAGAGCGGGACATCCTTGCCATCCAGGCTCTTCACAGTGAAGTTCAATGCAGCGGGCACGGCAGCCTCGGGTTTCTTGTCTTCGGCGGGCAGGAAGGCGGTCAAGCTGCACAGCAGCGCAGCAACAAGCAATCGGCGGGTCATGGGCAGGTCCTCAAACGGCGGGATGGTCGGCGGGCGGGGCCGCCGAAAGCCCGGCGACACCCTGACTCGTTATTCTACCGGGGTCGGCATCGGGAACCAGTGATCAGATCGAAAGATCTCGCGAAACGGGTATCGGACACCCGAGGGCAACGGCTCCGATGTCGGAGGCAAGTGGTCGAAAGTCATCCCCAGTAAGACGGTCTTTTAAGCCGTCTCAAGGGAATCGCTCGTCTTGAGACGGCCTAAAAGACTGTTCGACGGATACTTCCGCCACAGAATAGAACCATCGCCACCTCTCGCCAGAATGTGGGCGAGTGGCGCGATTCGCCCACGTTCTGGCGAGACGTGGATACCACAAAGAAAGCATCACTTCCGCCCGAGCGGAGCATCACGAATTTCAGCCTTCAGCCGCCTTCAGACTGCAGTCGGCTGCACCGGCTCGGCTTTTAGTCTCAAGGTGACTTGGCCTCCAGCACGACCGGCTCGGTCTCCCCGCCGATGAGTTCCACGGTGACCGAGTCGGTGACATCGTTGGAGCTTCCGGGGTTGGGGCGACCCTTGAGGATGTAGCGGCCGGGGGGGACGTTCTGGAATGTGATCTGATTCGCTCCGTCGATGTTGCCCGATCCACCCCAGGAGCCGACGACGCTTCCGCCTTCGGGTTCGATCTCGACGATGTATCCCTCGGGACGTTTTGACTTCGAAAAGTCGACCACGACTTCGATCTTCGAAGACTTCTGCATCGTGAGTTTCAGGTCACTGGCAGGGGTCTCGATGGGGAGGCCCAAACCGGGGCGGCAATACCCTTCCTTGTGGACCCGGATCGTGGCTTTCCCTCGCGGAATCTGGTCACAGAAAAACTTCCCCTCCGCGTCGGTCCGCACCTCTTCCGCTGAAGACGAAGAGTAGTCCTCGCTGGGTGCCGCGATCAGATCACCCAATCGGACCCGCACATCGGCCAGTGGTTTCCCATCAGCGTCGACTACGATTCCCGAGACTGGCCCCGGCTTCGCGAGGACCGTCTTCACTCCGATCCAGCGCGGGCCGTCTTTGACGCGTTCGTGAGCGACCTTTCGGGTCACGTATCCCTCCGCTGAAGCCACGACCTGATACCACCCGACGGGGACCGACTTCAGAACCCACTTCCCCTTGGCATCCGAATCAGTTTGGAGAACCGTCTCGTACTCGTAGCCACCAGTCTGGGGCGTTTTGATGAGTTGTAGTTCAATGTGGGCCACCATCCCCGCTTTGGTTTCGATATCGTTGATCTGCCCCTCCATCACGGTCCCGTCCGTGGCGGCAAAACCGTGGGCTTCCAGGCGTTCATCAATGACCTCGATCCCGGCGGGGACTTGGACCTCATCCCACTGAATCCGGCCCGCTGTGTAGACATGAATTTCAGGGAATGGCCCCTCTTCATCAGGGCGCGCTTCCGCCCCGCGGCGGAAGCGTTTCCAGTTCTCGGGGATCCAGGCGGTGAAACTCCAATCGATTTCGGCCCGCATCCGTTTGGCCTCTTCGTTGTTGATGTTGAGCCAGAAGCTGTTGCCGACGCCATCGTGAACGAAGAGCTTCCGCTGCTTGGCGTCGATCTTGGCAAAATCAATGAGCACCGCGTTGAAGGCCGCTACATCGCCGCGACACTCGGCCACGTACTGTCCACCGCCAAAGGGAGGCCCTTCCCAATAGGCGACACGGGCCTTCACATTGAAAACGGCCGCAGCCCCTGTTTGCCATCCGTGATCGGTGAGGGGCTCATTTCCCTCACCGCCCGTGATCAGCGCGAATGACGGTGCTGACCACCCCAACCCCATTGCAAGAACGAACACCCAACGCAGGATTCTGTGCATGTTGACTCCCCGAGTGAATCGAAACTGATTCACACAGTAGGACGTTCGAAGATGTGAAATATTCGAACGATCTGGCTCCATCGGCCAAGAAAGAAAGCCCAGGGGTCACTTCCCCTGGGCTTTCGTGGTGGCTTCGAAGGCGGGCGAAAAAGTCTACCGTAGGACGGGCTTTCCAGCCCGTCCCCTCTGCGTGCGAGCAAACGGAGCAAGTCCGCATGGGCAGCGAGTTGCCCCGTCCCATGTGACCGTCAACAACGTCAAACGTCGTCCGGGACGGCCTGGAAAGGCCGTCCTACCGGGGTAGGCTTCTTCAGACCGCTCGCCTCATCAAACAAACCAGCCGCGCCAGGTTTCCCTGGCGCGGCTGGTTGAAATTCTCAGCGATTCACCACGACGACTATTCCTGATCAGGCTCTGCGTCCTGATCAGGCTCAGCGTCTGGAGCTGGCTCTGCTTCCGGAACTGGGGCCGCTTCCGGAGCGGCGTCTTCGCCGCCCATCGAGAAGAGTGGGCCAGCTGTGACGCCCATTCCGCCCTTGAGTTCGCGCGGCTTCCCGGAGTCGGCACTGCCGGCTCCCGGATTGGCACCGCCGCCGCCCTGAGTTGGCTTGAACTCTTCGATCGGAGCATCGAGCTTGCGGCTCAGGCCGATCTTGCGATCAGCACTATCGACGCGGAGCACCTTGACCTCGATCGTGTCGCCGACCTTGACCACTTCTTCCGGATTGGAGACCTTCTGGTCGGACAGTTCGGAGACATGGAGCAGACCTTCGAGCTGTTCTTCGAGTTCGACAAAGACCCCAAAGTTGGTGATCTTGGTGACCTTGCCCATGACGATGGTGCCGGGAGCGTAGCGCTCGGGAATTGGTCCCGACCACGGATCCTGGTCCATCTGCTTGAGGCCCAGCGCGATCCGCTTGCGTTGCTCGTCGACGGAGATCACCTGGCAGGTGATCGAGTCGCCCTTCTTGAGCATTTCGCTGGCGTGCGAAATCTTGCGGGTCCACGACATGTCGCTGACGTGCAGGAGTCCATCGACCCCTTCTTCCAGCTCGATGAACGCCCCGTAGTTCGTGAGGTTCCGCACCGTCCCGGTGACCACTTGGCCGACCGGGTACTTGCCGATGACGTTGTCCCACGGATTGGCCTGGGTCTGCTTCATTCCCAGCGAGATTTCCTGCTTGTCGGTGTTAATGCCGAGGACGACGACCTCGACCGGATCACCCGACTTGACCAACTCACTCGGGTGACTGACCCGTTTGGTCCAGGACATTTCGCTGATGTGAACCAAGCCTTCGATGCCGTCTTCCAGCTTGACGAAGGCCCCGTAGCTCATCACGTTGACCACTTCACCGTTGATGCGAGCCCCGACTGGGTACCGCTTATCAATGTCGTCCCACGGGCTAGGCAACTTCTGCTTCAAGCCGAGCGCGATCTTTTCCTTTTCGCGGTCGATGTGCAGAACCATGACCTCGATTTCGTCGTCGATTTTGACCATCTCGGTCGGGTGACCGATGCGGCTCCAACTCATGTCGGTGATGTGCAGCAGACCATCGATCCCGCCCAGGTCGACGAACGCGCCGAAGTCGGCGATGTTCTTGACCACACCCTTGCGGATCTGCTTGATCTCCAGTTCGGCCAGCAGCTTCTTCTTCATGTCCGTGCGGACATCTTCGATCAGCTTACGGCGCGAGACAACGACATTCTTGCGGACATCGTCGATCTTGAGAATCACGCAGTCGACCGCGCGACCCATGTAGTCGCCGATGTCGGACGGACGGCGAATGTCGACCTGGCTAGCGGGCAGGAACAGGTTCACGCCCTGTGCCCCCGGACCGGCGTTTTCGCCACGGGCGATGTTGACCAGCAGACCGCCCTTGATTTTGCGGACCACGGTTCCCGAGACGCGGTCGAGTTCCTTGAAGTTCTCGATGAACCAGACCCAGTCACGGGCGCGGTCGGCTTTGCGCTTCGAGAGCAGCACCAGACCGAAGTCGTCTTCCACTTCTTCGAGCAGAACTTCGATCGTTTCGCCCGGCTTGGGAACAACCTCGCCTGGTCCCCATTCGGAGATGTGGACGATCCCTTCGCTCTTGTACCCGATGTCGACGAGGACTTCTTCGCCTTCGATGCGAAGAACCGTCCCCTTCACCAGTTGATTGACATCGAAGTCCGAATTGTTGAGGTAGAGGGCATCGGCCGCTTCTTCCGCTTCTTCAATCTGGCGGAGGGCATCGCCCAGGCTATCTTCGAGCTCTGAATCATCAACCGGGAATTCCCGGATTAAATTACGATCGACCATTGGCGTTCTTGAACCTGCTGCTACGCCAAAAAGACGGACCGTCCGCCTCGTCAGCTCGTGTCACGATCAACCGGAAGTCGTTTCCCTGAAAGGGATAACGGAAATAACAGACCCGCCCGTGCTCCACGCCCGGCGCTCCAAGACCTGTCCCGAGTTCGACCGAAGAGGCGAAAGAGTAGTGAAAATCGCGGCGAAAGTCCAGAGTCGCGGTGGACTGAAGTGAGCACGACTGGTCAGTTTGCGAAGAGGTCTATTCTGCCGTCCCTGCCGGGACTTATCGGTCCGTCCGAGACTCGCTCCCACCGTTGAAACGGTGGGCTATTTTCGGGTGTCCCTGCCGGGACGAAGAGGGGGCTTTCGTAGGAAATGCTCTTCTGGGAGGCCCCGTTGGCTTCAGTGCGGAGTGTCGTTTTTCCACCTTGGAGGCCCCGTCTGGAAAGGACCAAGGCATCCCACGCACGCTGAACACCGACCAGTCCACTTTACCTGATCGTTGCTTTGCGTATTTCTGGTGACATTCTCGAAGGCGATGCCGTGAAGCGTTGATCTTAATCGTTTATTAATGCGGGCCTGTCGAAATCTCTTGAATTCCCAATGTTCCATGGATGGAACTGCGGGCTGGTCAGGCAAGGATGCCCCATGAAGCGGTTCACGCTGGCGTTATTCACATGGTTCGCTCATGGGTTCATGAGCCCATGCACTCCTCTTTCGGCTCAGGAGACACCCGTCCTCTTCCAGGAGGCATCGGCGGAACAAGTCGCCCCGATCACACAGACCCTGGAAGAACGTTTCAAGTTGCTCGAGCAAGAGCTGGAAGAGTTGCGAACGGGCCCCGCCGAGTCCGAAAAGCGATTGACGGCCATCGAGTCCTCGTTGAAGTCGGCCAAAGAGAAAGAAGAGAAGAAAAAAGAGGAAGACGCCAAGAAGAAAGAGGAAGACGCCAAGAAAGAGAAGAAGTGGTACGACAAGCTGTCGTTTCGCGGCTACACGCAAGTGCGAGTCAACGAAGTCTTCGAAGACAGTGACTCGGACGCTGCGGGGCACCATGTCGGTGATAGCTCGGTCGGCGAGAACCAGAACTTCCTGATCCGCCGGGGCCGGTTGATCCTGTCCGGGGATGTCAACGACCATGTCTACCTCTACTTCCAGCCCGATTTCGCGGTCAGTCCCCCCGGGAGTCCAGACGCCAATCAGTTCGTTCAATTGCGAGATCTCTACGCCGACCTCTACATCGACAAGGACAAAGAGTTCCGTTTCCGAGTGGGGCAATCGAAGGTGCCCTACGGCTGGGAAAACTTGCAATCGAGCCAGAATCGGTTGCCGCTGGATCGTAACGATGCCTTGAACAGTGCTGTTCGTAACGAACGCGACTTGGGCGTCTTCTTCTACTGGACCCCGAAAGAGGCTCAGGATCTCTTTAAGGAGATCAACGATGAAGGTCTCAAGGGATCGGGCAACTACGGAATCTTCGGGATTGGAGCCTACAACGGCCAGGGGGGATCGCTCCGCGAGCAGAACGATAACTTCCACGTGGTCAGCCGCCTGACCGTCCCGTTCTGGATCAATGACTCCCAGTTGGCCGAAGTCGGGTTGCAGGGGTACATTGGGAAATACTCGGTCCTCTCATCGACGATCAGCCCGCTCGGCGTCGGCCCGGCTGTCCGGCCCCTGGGAACACTGGAAACCAATGGCCGGGATGGGATTCATGACAAGCGCATCGCCGCCAGCTTCATCTACTACCCCCAGCCCTTCGGTTTCCAGGCGGAGTGGACCGTTGGTCGGGGCCCATCGCTCAATGAGGCCGAGACGGCGGTCATTGATCGCTCGCTGTACGGGGGCTATGCGATGGCCATGTACCGCTTGGAGTTCGAGGACGGCCAGGAACTTCTCCCGTTTGCTCGCTGGAACTACTACAAGGGAGGCTACAAAACCGAACGCAACGCCCCCAACGCCGAGATCCAGGAATGGGAAATGGGACTGGAATGGCAGTTCAGCAAGTTCCTGGAACTGGTTGGGATGTACACCATCACCGACCGGACCAACACCCAGGCGATCAGCACCGCCAACACCAAGTCCTATCAACAGTTCGAAGGGTCACTGCTGCGGTTCCAGTTGCAGTTCAGCTACTGAGCTGGTTGTTGCATGAGTTGCAAGGCGATCGATCCGTGGAAAGTTCCCGTAGCCTGGCCCACAAGGTCCGGGCGAAACGGACCTAGACCGTCACCGCAGAATTAATGCGTCACCCGAAGAGATCGTCGCCAAGATTCCCACTTCCGCCCCGAAGGGGCCACGACAAACCAGCCTGGGGCAGAGCGACCAGCGGGAGCGCCGCCCCAGGTACTTGAGTCCCTACGATCTCAGCCCTGAAAGGGCGAAACAGGGCCTTGGAACGCTGTTGTGCCGCCCTTTCAGGGCTTGCCGAACACGCGGACTCGGTTCCCAGGGCGATGCCGGCGATGCCCTGGGCTGGTATGTCGGTGCCCTTTCAGGGCGGAAGAACAGTGGCGGACCTGGGCGTCCGTTCTACAGGTCACTCATTGACGACCGATCCTGCAACGTGGACTCCAGGGCCAAACGCGGCACTGGTGGAATGGCGGATCCCTTGGGAACTTCGATGGGGGCAATGGCTTGCTGGCAATCGGCGCAGAGGTCTTCCACAACCCATTTGAAGCTGGGAACTTTCTTCGTGACGGTCCGTTTCACGAGCTTCCGTTTTGTCATCACCTGCGGACATCCGCCGGGACACCACGAGAGCCACGAGAACTTCTTGGGAACCGAGCAGGTCTTCCCCGAGGGATCGCATTCCGCGCAGGCGGATTCCTCGTGTTTGCATTCCAGCGAACTGGGGCCAGGAATACAAAACTCTTCGTCCTGGTAGCCCCAGCAAGTGACCGTGATCGTCTTGTCTTCGGGCACCAACCGGCATACCTTCTTCGCTGCTTGGCATCCGCAGCCAGCACAGTTGGAGTCGTCAGCGATGCTGGCTGTTGCTGATAACAGTACGGCCAAGGCCAGCAATCGTGTGGCGAGGGACCAGCGAGTGAGGTCTGGCATGAAATCGTCCTGAGCCAAGATGGGAATGTCGAAGTGGGATCAGTGCGTATGCGACTTACCAGTTGAAGTCGAATCGCATGGCCAGCAGGTCAGAGCTGGTGCTGCCGAACGTCGTGTCGGAACTCGTGACGGGATGAATCCAGTCGAACATGATGCGCACGCGGTCGGACCAGTACCAGTTACAGCCCGCCGTGAGATCGTTGTATTCACCGGCATTGACGCTGTTGAGGTTGAGGTGCGAGTAGCGGGTCTTCAATTCCCAGGCTCCCCAACCACAGCCTGCGGGCGTAGCGAAGACGTTCGTAAACGGCGTGTTGCGCCCAAACTGCGCTCCATGTTGTCCGAACCGCTCGAAGTTGCGGTTCTCACCGGTGAGGAAGTAGCTGATGTGCGCGTAAGCACCGTGGACCGTTTCATGTCCTCCGGAGTTCATGTTGACGTTGGAGAGGAAAGCTTCGCTTTGCACCGTCACCGGTCCCCAGACGACGGCGGCTTCGAGATTTCCGGTGGCATAAGAGTCGGCTGCCAGCACTCCGCTATCGATCAGACGGGGGCCCTCATGAATCTGGGGGCGAGCGCGAAATCGGACGCGATCATCCTGGTCATCGGTGAACAAGACGCCTGCGCCGGTATGCACGAGGTACCGTCCGTTCGAGGGCTCATCGTAGTAGGGCAGCCACGTGACTCGTCCGCTCACACGGTAGCCCTGGTTGTCGTCGATTCGTTCTTTGAGCCCCTCGCTAATGCTGTCAAAGAAAACCCCCGACGCCCATGTGATTCTCTGGTCCTCGGTGCAGTTGTACATCGCGATTCCGACTTCGCGGTCGGCAGCAAAGACCCCCTGACTGGGGATGGAACGCTCCATGAAGATGTTGTTCGTATCGTTGGTGACTTGTTCCAAGCTAAAAGGAACGAAGAAGTTCCCGATCCGCACGCGTCCGAAAAACGGAACTTCGTTGATCGAAAAATAGGCGTCTTTGACATCCGGTGACATGACTGTGCCAGCGGGGCTTTCCCCCACGGTTTCGGGTTCCAGGGTCATTTGCAAGCGAAAGTCATAGACCCCGTACCCGGTTCCTTCGGCCACGAGACGCAGGCGGCGGAACTCGAAGAAGTCCTTCGTATCCGGAATGGCAGCGTCCGCATTCGCCCAGTTGATGTAGTCCAACTGGACATGTCCCCCGAGCTTCACCGTCCACTTCTCAGACGAGACATCGGTCCATTCGAGCACCTTGCGGGCCGCATCCTCTTTCTTTTTGGCTTCTTCCAGCTTCTGTTTTGCCTCCGCCTCCGCCCGCTTCCGTTCCCCCTCCTCCAGTGCCTTCACACGTTCGCGTAGCGACTCCAGTTCCGGGGGTGGCTCAGTTGTCGATTCCAAATCATGGAACACGATCGTCGAGGCAGTCCCGTCCGTAGCATCAATGGTTTCCGCACCCGAAAAAACAGGGGGCGTTTCTTGTGCGAAGGCGGTTGCAGCGCCGCACACGAATAGAAATATCCAGCATGCCGTCCGTAACAGCAATTGAGTCCCGTGGAATAGGCTTCGCAACAGCATGCTGGGGACCACTATCTTCTACGTCGCCCGGAGGCACAAGGCTTCGCGATGTTGCCTCGGTGTGACTCATCTGATCCGGTCAGCACGAGTTTTCGTTCCACGATGACTTGATCGGCAGATTCTTGGCTGGAGTTGAAAAGAATCATCAAGTTTCCTTGCCTGCCAATGAACGGAACCACTCCCGAAACAGTCTGCTCGCTTTACCAAGCGAGAGTTTGTGTCAGATCGCAGCTGCTCTTCCCCTGATTCTAAAAAAATCCCTCTCGGCATAATCGGACCTGACCCCATACTGTTCGGCACGATGTTCGCAGTGAGCCGGGCGGATGCCTGGACACTCACGTCTGCCGCTCGCTGGTCTTCGACCAATGCGACCGTGGCATCGGGATATCCCGCCCGAATCGGCTCAATCACCGAATCTTGATCGGCGTCCCCAAAGTACGCCTTCCGTGGGCCGATCCGTGTGAGCCGCGCTGTGCGTTTGTGGTCTGCGTCAACAAGATGACGAAGGTCAAGAAAGACGGTGGCGAGAAGTGCGTCCTGAAGTGGGAAGCCAAGCCATTCTGTGCGCACTGCCAGAAGCCGATCTGCTGCAATGGCCCACAAATGGGCTGCGCCCCGGTCGAGTAAAGCGACTCGCACGTAGGATGGGCAATCCTGCCCGTCCCTCCGGCTGTTAGAGCATGCGAGGTCAAGCCTCGCGTGATGCGATGAGTGAGTTGCGTTCGATCGAGCGGTCATGCAAGGCAAGCGAATCGACGCTGAGAACGAGGACGGGCAGGATTGTCCATCCTACTGTTGACGGTGAATCGACGCATTAATGTTTTCTTCAATCATGAAAATACTTTCATCGACAGTCTGCTGACATGAATGCCATCTCCACCTTTCTGATTTAACAGCATTCCTAGGCAACACGTGTGCCGAACAAATGGAGATCACGGGAGCATTTCTCAGGCGGAGAACTGCGAGAACCGGATCAAGGCAAGGATGCCCTTCATGCGACCACGACTGTTGTTAGCGTTTGCGGTTGTGACTTGCGGCCTCGTGGTCGCTCCAACCTGCCTCCTTGCCCAAGAAGTCCTGTTCCAGGACTCACCGGGGCAACTGGCCCCAGTGACCGATGATCTGGACGCCCGGCTCAAGGCGATGGAGCAGGAAATCGCCGCCCTCAAGGCTCGTCCGATCCCCGAGATCAAACCGGTCGCCGCTCCAGACCCGCTCAGCATGTCCGGAAAATGGAATAACGGGCTGGAACTGACCAGTCAGAATAAGGCGTTCAAGATCCATGTGGGTGGTCGCACCCAGATCGATTCCGTCTTTTGGCAAAACCGCAACTCATTCAACAACACCGGTGGGGCCACCGATCAAGATGCGGTCAACGTCCGCCGGGGCCGCTTGCGGGTCGATGGCACGATGTATGAAATCATCGATTTCGCGGCTGAGTATGACTTCGTCAACGAGTTCAACGTCAACCCGGGCACCCCGGCGACCGAAGCGAATAACGCTGCGGCTCCTGCGGTGACCGATCTGTGGGTGAACTTCAAGGAGGTGCCCTACGTCGGCAACATCAAGGTCGGTAGCTTCAAAGACCCCATCGGGATGGAGCACTTGACCAGTAGCCGCTATCTGGAATTCATGGAGCGGTCGCCCATCCAGGACGGCTTCACGGGGGCCTTCAATAACGGCTTTTCGCCAGGCATCCAGACCTGGAACACGTTCGACGAAGAACACGGAACCTGGGCCAGCGGCGTCTTCAAGAACAACACCAACATTTTTGACAACGGATTCGGAGACGGCGAGTACAACTGGACTAGCCGCTTGACCTATCTTCCACTTTACGAAGATGACGGCGAGTATCTCCTGCACCTTGGAATCGCACACAGTTTGCGCGACCCGAACAACGGAACACACCGCTATCGTTCCCGGCCTTCGTTGCGAAACGGGGCCCCCAGTGGACTGAACCCGATCTTCATCGACACCGGATCGTTTGCTTGTGGCCAGCAGGAGATGCTCGGTCTGGAACTGGCCGGGAACTACGGCTCGTTCTCGTTCCAATCGGAGTACATGAACTCCTGGACCCAGGACACGATCTCGCCCTTTGGCCCGCTCGTGGGAGCCAATGTGGGGACGGCCAACATGAACTCCTGGTACGTGGAAGGACTCTACTTCCTGACCGGTGAACACCGCCCTTACGAACGCAAGGCGGGGGTCTTTACCCGTGTTGTGCCGAACGAGAACTTCAAGTGGTGCAAGGGGACCGGGGCTTGGCAAGTCGGGGCTCGATATAGTCGCACCGACCTCCGCGATACCGGCATCGACGGTGGCCAGTTGCAGGACGTGACCCTCGGCCTCAATTGGTTCCTCAATCCGAACATGAAGCTCCAGACGAACTACGTCTGGGCCTACGGAAATGCTCCATCGATCGGACCCGTCCGGGGTCTCGATGGAGCAGCCCATGGAGTCGGAACCCGATTGGCCATCGATTTCTAAACGGCATTCGGGTCGGAGACCTTCGACTCTCGATATCGCCAGAACGTGGGTGGAAAGGGCTACTGCCCCTGCCATTCTAAGAGCCTGGGGTTGGAGTTCAGGCTTTAGCCTGTCCGGGGCAGCCTAAAGCCTGAACTCCAACCCAGAGATTTAGCCTCCGCGCGGGGCGCCACGTTTCGCCAGTACGTGGTCGAATGGTGCCACTCGCTCACGTTCTGGCGAACGTGGCTATGCCATCGCTACCTCCGAAACAGTCTGCTCGCTTTACCTAGCGCTAGTTTGTGTCAGATTGTGGCTGATCCTCCCTTGAATCTGAAAAAAGATCCCTCACGGTACAATCGGAACGACCCCTCTCTTTTTACTGTTGTCCGCTTATCGATCCAATCGGTCCCGGTAGTCCCACCTTGACACAAAAGACAGTGTTGATATGTTCGATAGTTGTAAGGATGCGGCAAACCCTGCCGTGGGCGGGGGAATTGTCGACTTTTCGGTCCAGGGCAGCTGATGGCTGGGCGTTTCGACGCCGGGTCTAAGGAGCGGACGATGCGAGCAACTCAGCGAAATCTCGTGGCTTGGGCCTTGGTGGTGGGGCTTTTGCCTTCGTTGGCGAAGGGGGCTGACCTGGGGCCGGTGGAGTCGCTCAAGTTCGAGGCTCTCGAGGGGCGGTTCACGCTCCGGGGGCCCGACGCCCGGATGCAGCTGTTGGTCACCGGACTCCACGCGGTGGGTCGTCTGACCGACCAGACGCGAGCGGTCACTTACTCTGCGGAACCTGCGGGGATCGTCGCCATCGACGCAGCTGGAATGCTTAAGCCGGTCGGCGATGGAACGGTGCAGATCACCGCAAAGACCGCTGACGGAAAGTCCGCTCAGGTCGCGGTTGATGTGAAGGACTTCACAAACCCGCCGGACATCAGCTTCCCCAACCAGATCACGCCGATCTTCACCAAGCTTGGTTGCAACAGTGGTGGCTGCCACGGCAAGGCGACCGGGCAGAACGGGTTCAAGCTGTCGCTGTTGGGGTTCTATCCGGAGGACGACTTCGAGTTCCTCAAGAACGAGGCTCGTGGTCGCCGCACCAACGTCTCCTCACCGGCGCGGAGTCTGTTGCTCACCAAGCCCGTCGGCCAGTCACCACACGGCGGTGGCAAGCGCATGGAAGTGGACAGCGACGAGTACCGGCTCCTCGCCCGCTGGGTGGGGCAGGGGATGCCGTGGGGCGATAAGGCTGCTCCGACCGTGGCAGGCATTGCTTGCTTGCCCGCAGCTCGCCTGATGG
>JAYSVZ010000182.1:0-6828 GCA_043718305.1 Planctomycetota bacterium
TTTACAAACGTGACGGGATGTGAGTTCTTGGTTACCTTGCCAGTAGCCAGCGTGCCGTTCGGCGTGTTCTCGTGTCTGGGGTGAAGTATGTGGCGGTTCGTGATCGCTGTTCTGGCTTTGGCCCCGCTCTCGCTTCACGCCGAAGAGACAGGATTGATCCAAAATCGGACCGATCTGTTTCACCCCGGAACCGATGGTTACGAGATTTACCGCATCCCGGGTCTCGTCACGACCCCCAAGGGGACGGTCCTGGTCTATTGCGAAGCTCGCAAGAACTCGCGCAGTGACTGGGGAGCGATCGATATCTTGATTCGTCGCAGTGTCGATGGCGGTGCGACCTTTGCCGCTCCAACGCTGATCCCCGAGGTCGCCGGACCGAAGGCCAAGAATCCCGTGGCGGTCAAGCAGAACCTCGGCGGCGAAGGTGAGGTCACTTTCAACAACCCGGTGATGATTGCTGAACCGGACGGGCGGCTGCACTTGCTGTTCTGTTTGGAGTACATGCGGTGCTTTATCACGCATAGTGGTGATGACGGGGTGACTTGGTCGGCCCCTGAGGAGATTACGAAAGCGTTCGACGCGTTCCGTCCCGACTACGAGTGGCAGGTTCTCGCGACCGGTCCGGGACATGGAGTGGCGATGACCTCGGGGAGGCTGGTCGTTCCGGTCTGGCTCTCGACCGGAACGGGTGGACACGCCCACCGTCCGTCCGCCGTGTCGGTCATCGTCAGTGATGACCACGGCCAGAGTTGGACCCGCGGCCCACTGATCGTGGGAACGACGGAAGAGACGCCCAACCCCAGCGAAACGATCGCTGCGGAGCTC
Source organism: Planctomycetota bacterium (assembly GCA_043718305.1). Lineage (GTDB taxonomy): Bacteria > Planctomycetota > Planctomycetia > Planctomycetales > Planctomycetaceae > TH-plancto1. Next base: position 826 of record JAYSVZ010000182.1, read on the forward strand.
AGCCACGGCGGGCTACTGCTCAGCATTCGGAACGAATCGGCCCGGCATCGCCGCTTGATCAGTCACAGCCCAAACGGCTACGACCACTGGTCGCCCCCGGTGTTTGAATCGGACTTGTTCGAGCCGATCTGCATGGCGAGCCTGCTCAGTGTGAAGCAAGCTGGCAGCCATTGCCTGATTCATGTCGGTCCCGATTCTTCGGATGTAGCTCCGCCGCCGAAGCCGCTGCATGAGATCGTCAAAGGAGCCGGAAAGTCGCTTCCGCGCCGCAATCTCTCGCTGCAAGTCAGCCGCGACGACGGAGCCCACTGGTCACACCGCGTGGTCCTCGAACCGGGGGCCGCCGGGTACAGCGACTTGGCATACCAGTCGAATGGTTCGGTGCTGTGCCTGTTTGAGTCGGCCCAACTCGATGCAAACGGCAAGGCCCGAACGGGGCAACTGACGTTGCTGCAGATGCCTCTCCAGGGAATTCTGGACGCGACTCGCGCTCGATAGCAGTCTGTTGAAAAAGTCCCGTGGCACGGGTGGCACTGTCGACCAGTCGTTTTCACGATGGTCTCATCGCGGAAGACTGGCTGATCACCGATCTCGCGGAACGTCTCCTGCTCGCGAGGAAACGGTGACTGGTCTGCGCCGACGGAATCTGGAAGACATCGCTTGGGATGTCTGAGTGAAGGAATCCGAGGGCCTCAAGGCGAATGTCTTCTCTGGCGATCGCAGGGTTGGACCATCGGCACTCTTTCAATGACCCATCGCTTACGGTTCGACCTTGGCGGTTGTTGCCTTCGGGATCGCCACAGCCATTATCCGACCGGTCCTTAACTGAGCCGAGATGAACGGAGCCAGTGACTTCGGGCATAGCGGCCAGAGTTGGGCTTCTCCCTGAAAGATGCCAACGGGGAGGCCGTTGAATAGGGCGATGCGGTTCGTGGCCAAGCTCGGCACACGGGCGTCGTTCCCCAGGATGCCGATCAGGTTCAGCGGGTCGCAGGCCGAGATGACCACGAGTTCACCGGCGTTCGGCTGCTCCTTGAGTTTTCGCAACTCACGGATCGTATCACCGAGGGCGTACTGCTCCCCGGCGACTCCACTGACGAACCGTCCGCCGCGAATCTCACCGCGGGCTTCGAGCTTGCGATAGACCTGCAACAGTTCCCACCAGCGCGGAGCGCCCGGTTCGCGACCGAGCAAGTCGCGGAAGATAACGCCCCAGCGGCGAAGGAGTTGCCACGCCCATTGGTCGGTGCTGTCCAGCGTTTCCGGCCCCCCTCTCCCCCGGGGAGAGGGGTTGGGGGTGAGGGCCGCTTGACGGGTGGACGTTGTGAGCGGCACGGCGCCAGCCGCCGGTGCCGGGTGCTGGTGAATGATCGAAGAACCGGCGGCTAGCGCCGTGCCGCTCACTTGGGCAGCGCTGTCTCGATACTCGGCCCTCACCCCCGGCCCCTCTCCCAAGGGGAGAGGGGAGGAAGAGGATGTTCTGGCTGATCGCTGATCGCTGATCGCTGACGGCTCACCCCGCCACAGCGCCCAGCGCCCGCCGGTTGTGTTCCGTCGATGCCGCACCACGCGCGGCCCGCGACCGTTGCTCTGACCGCCCGACTTCTCCCCATCGCGAATCAAACTCCGCAGTCCCGAGAACCCGTCAGCTGTGACCCACCCGCGTGTGACGAGTTCGCCGAGGACATCATCGAGTTGACTCGGCAGCATGCGGCACTGTTGAATCAAATCAGTGGCGAAGACCGCTCCGCGCTGGCTCAGGATCTGCACGACCTCTTGAGCTTGTGACCCGAGTGTCTCCAGCGGGGTCGGAGCGGCCGTAGCGAGCAACCACGGGAGATCCTCTCGCAGGCAGATCGACACCGGAGCCACGCGCGTGAGCGTCGCATTCGGTCGGGCCTTGTCCGGGTCGCGAGCCGGCGGATAGAGCCGGCCCCATGTCACCTCCCCGGTCAGGCTCAGTTCGTCGAGCCACTCGCGTTTGTAGTCCGTGATTCGCAGCGGCAGGATGTCCGACTCCCACGCAGCGGCTGCGATGTCGAGGCCCTGCAACTGGGTGATGACCTCGTAGACGGCGTTCGATCCGGTACTGCGAGATTCTGGCCAGAGTTTCTGATGCCGGGTGAGATACCGCACGAAGGTCGGCACGTCGACCGCCTCGATCTCGCGGCGGAGACCGGCCACGGTGAGGCGGTGAATGCGCGCGAGCAGACGCCGATGGCACCACTCGATTGTCGGCGATTTCTCCGAAATCGCCGGTGCAACGTCCGCGTTCAGAGACAATGTTTGTGTCGCAGACACCCCGGCGATTTCGGAGAAATCGCCGACAATGGCGGGCCGAAACCGCCCACGCAAAACCGTCCCTTCGCCCTCGATGGCCTCCAGCGACGAGAACACTTGCGACTCGCCGAGAGCCATCTCTGCGGCGATCTCGCTGGCCGTCACTGGGCCGCTGAACTCCACGTACCCGCGAATCGTGGCCACGAGGGCTTCGATCTCCTCCCAGTCGTGCCGCACCGTTGAAGGAACATTCAGCGGCGGTTCGCACGCGGCTTGCTTGTAGACCAATCGCGCCGCGGGCCACCGCTCGGCGGACACCCAAGCCGCCTTACCATTCGGCAACAGGATCGATGCCGCTCGCCCCGCATCGCGTAACTCGTCGAACCACGGATTCCATTCAGCGGCGACCGGCAACACAATCCGACTCAGTAGCACATCGTGCAACTCGTCCGCGTTGCGCACCACCGGCTGGCTCTCGGCGATGACCTGCGCGATGGCCTCCGGGTTCAAGTGGCCCAGGTCGCGGACATCATTGACGGAGAGCGTCCGCCGAGTTTGCACCGCGCGGGCCCGGCGCTCCTGAGCCTCGCCGCCATCGAGGAACGCATACGGGTTGGCGTTGAGTAACTCATACGAGAACGGCGACGGCTCGCGAGTGTCGCGGGCCAGGAACTGGATCTCCCCCCGCTCCACGCGGGCCAGCACCTCCAGCAACCCTTCGATGTCGAGGGCCTCGTTCAAGCAGTCGTACATCGTCTGCTCGACCAGCGGATGGTCCGGCAGCACATGGTCGCCGACGATGTTCTCCTGGCACCCGGTCAGCTTCGGGAACACAGCTGTCATCAGGTCATCGGAGCGGAAGCGTTGCAGCGCGGGCGGCACTTTCTTGCCGTTCTTCATTCGCGCGACGAGCAAGGCTCGGGTCGCGTTCCACCGCCACCGGAGTTGAAACATCGGCACTGCCAGGATCGCTTGCTCCAGTAGGTTCTGAACATTGTCGGCCCGCAGCATCGGGAACAGACTCTCGATGGGGAAGCTGTGCTGGGGACCGAGGGAGAGGATGAAGCCGTCATCATCGGCGGTGGCTTGCAGTTCGAAATCGAACGACCGGCAGAACCGCTTGCGCATGGCGAGGCCCCACGCGCGGTTGATCCGCGCGCCGAACGGGGCGTGGACCACGAGTTGCATCCCGCCGGTCTCATCGAAGAAGCGTTCGAAGATCACGCGGTCCTGTGTCGGGACGAGGCCCACGGCAGCTTGTTGGGCGGCAACGTAGGTCACGATCTGCGTGGCAGCGGAGAGCGTGCAACTCGTGGTGTCGACGAGCCACTGGGCGATGTGTTGGAGTCCAGGCTTTAGCCTGTCCTCGCTCGTGGGGAGCAGCCTAAAGGCTGGACTCCAACTGTCGCCCTCCGGCTCGACACTCTGGCTGACTGCTGATGGCTGACTGCTGACCGCTTGGGTCTTGACTCGCTCCTCAATCTCGCGTCGCAACCGCGACACCTCCTCGGAAAGCTCAATCGTCCGCCCCGGCCCTTCCCCGCGCCAGAACGGAATCGTCGGCGGTGCCCCGTGCGCATCATGCACGAGTAAATCACTCCCGCGCAGGGCTTCGATTTGCCACGACGTGTTCCCTAACAAGAAAACGTCCCCGGCCATGCTCTCGACGCCGAACTCTTCGTCGACTGACCCGACGACGGTGTGTTCCGGCTCGACCACGACGCGGATCACATCGGTCTCGGGAATCGCCCCGCCATTGTTGATCGAGGTCAGCCGCGCGTTCGGCCTCGCCCGCAGCCGCCGATGCACATGGTCATGGTGCAACAGCGTGTGAATCCGCCCGCCGGTGTCAGTGACGCCCTCGCTGAGGAACTTGACGACCGCGTCGAACTGCGACCGCCGTAACGTGCGGTACGGCTCCGCTCGTCGGAATCGGTCATAGAGGTCAGCGGTGTTCCACTCCCCGGTCGCGACCTCGGCCACGATCTGCTGGGCGAGAACATCCAGCGGAGCAATCGGCACCGGTGTCACATCGAGCCGACCGGCCCGGATCGCCTGCACGAGGGCCATCGCTTCGAGTAACTCATCACGAGTCAGCGCGAACAGCCGCCCCTTCGGAATGAGGCCCAACGCATGTCCCGAGCGTCCGATGCGTTGCAGGAACGTGGCGATCGACCGTGGCGACCCGATCTGAATCACGAGGTCGATGTACCCCACATCGATCCCCAGCTCGAGCGAGGCCGTGGCCACGACCGCCTTGAGTTCACCCGCCTTCAGTTGGCGTTCGGTCTTGAGCCGAATCTCCGCCGAGAGCGACCCGTGGTGACTGCTGACAGCCTCGTCACCGAGGATCTGCGTCAGTTGAAACGTGACCCGCTCGGCCATGCGGCGGGTGTTGACGAAGATCACCGTGCTGCGGTGCGTGTTAATGAGTTCGACGATGCGGGCGTTGACCTCGGCCCATGACTCATGTGAACAGACCGCACTGAGTTCGCTTACGGGAGTCTCGATGCCGAGGTCGAGCTGCCGCTGATGGCCGACATCGACGATGGAGCAGTCGACCGGTCGCGATGAGGGAGCCGGGCGGCTGGCGATTTGCCCCGCGCGATCGACCTCTTCATGACATCCCGGCCCGTCCGGTTCCGATGGCTTTTCGCACGGCGGGGGTTCGACTGGCACGGGGTCGAGGTCATCACCGGCCCCGACCAGAAACCTGGCCATGCGTTCAATGGGCTTCTGCGTGGCGGAGAGACCGATGCGCTGGAGACGAGGCGAGTGGTGCGGCGTCTCTGGCTCCCCTCTCCCGCCGAGAGAGGGGTTGGGGGGGAGGGCCGGATGGCGAGAAGACATAGGTTCTCGCAAAGTCGCCGGACTCTCCGAGGCCGGTGAATCGACGCTCGCCTTGTGGGCCAAGCTGCGAGTGGCGGCGGAGCCCTTCGTTGGGGGGAACGGTAATTCGGACCTGGTCTCTGGTCTCAACGTCGATTCACCGGACTCGGAGAGTCCGGCGACGCTTGTGGAATCCACGCGGTCTGGTCGCTCGCCCCTCACCCCCGGCCCCTCTCCCGGGGGGAGAGGGGAGAAAGAACTGCTGGCTGACGGCTGATCGCTGACCGCTGACAGCTTCTTCCCCACCAGATGTTCCAGTCGCTCGAGCGAGAGCGCCAAATGCGACCCGCGTTTGTCCCTCGCGAGAGCATGGATCTCATCGACGATCACCGTATCGACGGTCGACAGCGCCGCCCGGCCCTTCACCGAAGTCAGCAACAGGTACAACGACTCCGGCGTCGTCACCAAAATATGCGGCGGGTGCTTGACCAGTTTGGCCCGGTCGTACGCCGACGTATCCCCCGTGCGCAGCCCGACCCGCAGCGGAGGCAACACTTCCCCGGCCTCTTTCGCGAGCTGGCCAATCTCCGCCAGCGGCCCGCTGAGGTTTTTCTGCATGTCATTCGACAAGGCCCGCAGCGGCGAGATGTACACCACCCGCATCTCGTCCTTCAGCGTCCCCGCCAGCCCCTCTCTCAACAGCCGGTCAATCACCGCCAGAAAAGCGGTCAGCGTTTTCCCGCTGCCGGTCGGGGCTGCGATCAGTGTGTGCCGTCCGGCTGCGATCTCGGGCCAGCCGCGAATCTGCGGCTCGGTCGGTCCGGCAAAGCGAGAAGCGAACCAACGATCGATGATCGGATGAAAGCCGAACCGGGACACGAACGCACCTTGAAC
>JAYSVZ010000183.1:0-23074 GCA_043718305.1 Planctomycetota bacterium
ATTCAGAGACACATCCGGAACCAACGCGGCGGCACTCTTCGCGCTGGGCTTCGCAGATGTGGTGGCCTTCGAGTCTTCGGTAAAGGCCACGCCCGGCGAAAGGATCGCCAGGCAGGTCCAGGCCACGATCGCCCGGTGGGCTGTGGTGTTTCGTGTGGTCATGCATGCTCCTTCGTGAAGTGACTGAATGCGGGTTGGCCCGCGCTAGCGCCAGTGGCGAATGTGGTCGACCAACTGGCGTTCGGCTTCGGGGACTTTCTCGATCAGACGATCCCGAAACGACCCCGCTGCCTCGCCCACCGAAATGTCGTAGAGATAGTCGCTCAGCACCTGCCGCGATTCATCGGGGCCGTGCAACAGGTAGTGCGCCCACGCCCACGCCTCGCGATACTCAGCCGCCCGCATGTCGGACAAATCCTCGGACTGTTCCAGCTTCGCCAGGTTCGGCTTCCATCCGAACAGGATCGATCGCTTCAGCCCCGACATGTGCGCATGTCCGGTACTCCGCTTCGCCGATGGGGGTTCGAAGTATTCCGCCAGCCCTTCATCGAGCCACATCGGAACATAGGGCAGGGCGTTGTGCAGGACCGCATGTGTACACTCATGTCGCAGGTCGGTATCAAATCCCCGCCGGCGGTAGATGTAGACCCGCCCATAATCGGTGCCCTGCACAAAGAGGGCTGGCCGGTTCATCCCCTCGGGGACGCGCGGGGCCAGGTACGACTTATAGGAGGACTGGCTGGCGAACATGTTGACTTCGACGGGTCGATCCTGAGCCGTGAGGTTCAATGCCGTCAGAACATCGCTTTGCAAGGTCTCGATCTGGGCCATGATCCGTTGCGAGTCTTCGTCGTCGAGGGCGAACTCGGAGCGGACCTCAAACAACCCCATCGTGCGGGTCGCCGCCCACGGTTCCTCAGCCCCCATCACCCCGGCCCAAGCCCAGGCAATCACGCCGATCAGAACTCCGCGAAGCCGTCTCATGCATCCCTCGAACGGGCTTCCGCCAGTCGATCGACCGGCAGGAATGGCGGGTGAATAGCTCGAAACGCCTCGTGAGGTCAATACGAACTGCAAAAACTGCCGGTGGCCGGGGGGCTCCAATTGACCCAGCACCGTCTGGCCAGGCACCTTGGCAGCCTGACTGTAATTTGACTCCCCTCGTGGGGCGACTAACGCTTGTCTTGGCGTGGTTGTTCTAGTGGTCGTTCCCTATGCGGCGTTGCTTTGCGGGCGGTGAGCGCCGTGTGATCCGCAGCCGGTGTGTCATCGACGCGGATCCGAAAGTTGTCCTTTCCGGAGTGCTTCACATCGTACATCGCTTCGTCCGCCTTGCGGAGCATCTCGTCCATGGGACGCGGGTGCAGGAAGACCACCACTCCCATGCTATAGCTCACCGGCCACCCCGCGTCACGGACCATTGCCCGCAGTTGGTCATGAATTCTTCGGGCGACGGTTTCTATGTTCTCGGGGGTAATCTCGGGGAGCAGGATGGCGAACTCATCCCCTCCCATGCGTGCGACGGAATCGTAACTGCGGACGGTTTGCCGCAGTCGGCGGGCTGTGGAGATGAGGAGTTCATCCCCATCAAGGTGCCCCCGGGTATCGTTGAAGTTCTTGAAGTTGTCACAGTCGATAAAGGCGACTGCAATCGCCCCTCCCAATCGCGTCCCACGGTTGATCTCATGGCCAATCCGGTCGCTGAATCCGCCTCGATTCAGGATCCCCGTGAGGGCGTCGGTGCCCGCTGCGAGATGGGCCATCTCGATCGTCGTGTGCAATCGATTCACGAGAACACCGAACGCCATCGCAATCGCGGTTCCGACCGTGACCGAGATCGTGTCGACTTCGCCAAAGGGCATTCGTCCGAGCAATGCCAGTAAGTACCACCCCACGACCGACATCAGCGAAGTCAGGATCGCCCCGGACCACCCCAGCATCCAGGACGCCGCGGCGATCTGCGGGAGCGTTAACGCAATCGCCACCGCAGGCAGGTGCAACTTCACACCGAAGATGAATGAACAGAGCGGGATCAGGAAGTACACCGTATAGATCAGCGGAGTCATGTCACGGCGCGGCAGTCCAGGATGATTCATGACACTCCTTTGATCCTCGATCTCGGTCAACCGCCGCGAGCGAACTTCTGAAAGCGAGCCCGCAGATCCTTGGTGATCGGTCCCGGAGCGCCGGTCCCGATCAGGCGTCCATCGACCGAGACCACCGGAATCACTTCGGCAGCGGTCCCCGTCAGGAAGCACTCATCCGCAGTGTAAACATCATGCCGCTGAAGGGTCACCTCCTCGGTCGGAATTCCGGCCTCTTTCGCCAAATTCAGCACGCAGTTGCGAGTGATCCCCTGTAGGATGCCGGAATCATCGGATGGCGTCCGCAGCACCCCCTTCTTCACGAGGAAGATGTTGTCGCCGGTGCATTCGGCGATGTCCCCCTTGTGGTTGAGCATCAGCGCTTCCTGGCAGTCGGCGTCGGTCCCCTCGATCTTGGCCAGGATGTTATTCAGATAGTTCAGCGACTTGATGCGGGGGCTGAGCGCTCCGGGGTGGTTGCGGATCGTGCTGGCGGTGATGATCCCTAGCCCCTCGTCATAGGACTTTTCCGGGTAGAGCGAGATCGTGTCGGCAATCACGATGATCTGCGGGTGACTGGTCTTGCGAATATCGAGACCCAAAGCCCCCGCCCCACGGGTGATCACCAGCCGCACATACCCGTCGATAATGTTGTTGGCCGCCACGGTCTGCTCGACCGCCATCGCCATTTGCACCGGCGACAGGGGGATCACCAGACGGATCGCATGCGCACTTTCGTACAACCGCTCGACATGTTCCGCCAGCAAGAAGACCTTGCGGCTGTAGACGCGAATCCCCTCGAACACTCCGTCCCCGTACAGCAGTCCGTGGTCGAACACGCTGACGACAGCCTGCTCTTTGGGAACAAGGCGGTCATTGAGGAAGACCTGGAGCGACATCGGGAGACTTTCAGTGGTGTAGAACTGCCAGTGAACGCGGGAGTCCGACTTCCGGTATGCGGACACGTTGTCAGCGAAGAGGTTCACGCAGCCTCTTCGAGACCCTGGATTCGGCCTTCCGTCAGGCGGACAATCCGGTTGGCCTGGCGGGCGACCAGCTCGTCATGCGTGACCATGATAATAGTCAGGTTTTTCTCAGCATTCAAACGGGTCAGTAGGCCCATGATTTCCCCGCCGGTGACGGCGTCGAGGTTGCCCGTTGGCTCATCCGCCAACAGGACTCGAGGCTCTCCGATTAAGGCCCGGGCAATCGCCGCGCGTTGCATCTCGCCCCCCGACAACTCACTCGGCAGGTGCTTCACGCGGTGTTCGAGTCCGACTTGCTGGATGATGGCCATCGCCTGATCGCGGAACTCCGCCTTCCGCCGCCAGTAGTCCCACATCGAATGCCGAATCATCATGGGGGTCAGCACGTTCTCCAGTAGCGTCAGTTCCGGCAGCAAGTGGTACGACTGGAACACGAAGCCGAAGACCTCGTTCCGCATCTGATCGCGAAGGGTCGGTGGCAAGTCGTCGATCCGGTGTTGCTCCAGCCGGACTTCGCCCGTATCGGGGGTGTCGAGCAACCCGAACAAGTGCATCATGGTGCTCTTGCCGCATCCCGACTTGCCGACGATCGACACGAATTCGCCGCGCCCGACGCAGAGATCGACTCCGTGCAGGACCGGAACCTTCGTCTGCCCCTTGGAGTAGGCCTTACTGATCGACACCGCGCGGAGGTAGCTCACGCGAGTTTTACCGGGCAGCATGGGGATCGTGTTCATCAAAGGAGCCTTGTGGGCGGGGCGACGGGTTCGTGATTCGACACAGTGGCTCGGACATCGTTCTGACACTCGGCCCTCACCCCCAGCCCCTCTCCCGGGGGGAGAGGGGAGCCGGAAGAAGGCGGGAGACTACTCATAGCGCAGAGCCCGCACGGGGTCGAGACTGGCTGCCCGACGGGCGGGCAGGATGCTCGCCACCACGGCGATCAGCACCGCGCCCAGCGCCACCCAGATCACCGTGGACGGATTGACCTTCGTCGGAACCTGATGGAAGTAGTAGATCGTTTCGTCGAACACCTTGTGGCCCAGGCACCAGGAGACGAACGCTTCCACTTGGTCGATGTACCGCACGATCAACAGTCCGAGCAACACCCCCGCCCCGCTTCCCACGATGCCCAGAGTCAGGCCATAGCACAGGAAGATCGACATCACCCCGCGCGAACTGGCCCCGAGGGCCTTGAGGATGCCGATGTCTCGCGTTTTCTCAACGACGATCATGTAGAAGATCGCCAAAATTCCAAACCCCGCCACCGCGATGATCAGGAACAGCAGCACATTCAGGATCGCCGCCTCGATCGCCACCGCTTGCAGCAGTGGGCCTTGCTGTTGTTCCCATGTCTCGACCATCACTCCATGACCGATCAGCTCCTCGCGGAGCCGCTGGACGATGAGCGGGGCGCGGCTGTAGTCCTTGAGCTTGATTTGGATCGAAGTGATCGACCCGTTCCGCCAGTCGAGCCCTTCGTGGGGACGTTCTGGGTTCGGGGGGATCAGCATGCCGCGGACCCGTTGCAATTGCTCTAGGTTGCAGAAGACGAGGTTCGAGTCGTACTCGCTCATGCCGCATTTGAAGAGGTCGACGACCGTCGCCTTGAAGCTCACCGGCTGCGGTGTACCTGCCTTGAGGGTGGAGATCGTCACATCTTCGCCGGGCTTCACGAGGACGCGGACTTCCACCTCGCCGGTCTGGCGGTTCTTCTCGGGATAGCTGACGAGTCCCGATCCGACAATGATCCGGGCAGGTTGTGGATCCTCAGGATTGATGGAAGTGGTGGCTGCCGACACCCAAGGGTCGACAAACATGGGACCATCGGGGTTCTCCGCCTCGGCTGTTTGGACGGGCTGATTGTTCGCCCCCTGGGGCTCGAGGGGACTCATGCGGGTGTCGGAGTCGCGGAGCATCTGGTACTCGACGACTTTTTTGCGATGCTCAACAGCCTCTTCATACAGATCCCAATTGACTGGGGCTGAGGGGTTGACGAGGGGTGTTTGATCCTTGTTCGACAAATCTTTCAACTGCCGGCTGAGCAGATAGTTCGAGAGCGGGCTGACGAGGTTCTTTCCCTCGGGGACGATCCCCACGATCCGAATGGGGCGTTGCTCGTCCGATCCCATGACTGGAAAAACCATCATGCCCCACATCTCAACAGTGGGGGTCATGGCGACGACTTCGCCGCCGACCGACTCCTCAATGATTCGCATCACCTCCTGCGATTCGTCGAATCCATCGGTGTTATGCGTGCTGACGGTGATGTCCGACAACAACCCCCGCAGTCGATCTTGCATCTCGGTGCTGAAGCCCGCCATGACGCTGTTCACGACGATCATCGTGGCCACGCCGAGGGTCACGCTGAGGATGCTCGCAAAGGCGATGTAGCGGGTCTTCAGGTATTTTATCGCGAGCAGGAACTTGTACATCGCGGGTCCTTGAGGTGCTTCGTTGGACGGGCCCTTTGGCCCGTCCGTTCAAAATGGGGTTCGAGGGGACGCTCAGCGCTGAGCCGACTTCATCGGCGTCTTCGACAGCACGGCGTCGAGCTTCTGGATCTCAAATGGTGCGGCCACAACCGTGCCCCGCGCATCCACCAGCCAGTAGACCGGCACCGCTGTCACGCCGTAGTGCCGGGCAATCGGGTTCTGTGTGCCGCGACTGCCCGTGGCCGAGAAGAAGATGTTTTGCCAGGTCATCGCATGCTGTTCGACGAAGCGATCCACGGCGGCCTGGTCCTTATCGAGGTTGACCCCCACCACCATCAGGCCCCGCGACCCGTGCTTGGCGAGTGCCGCTTCGATCACCGGCAGATCGTTCTGGAACGTCTGCGAATGGGCCGACCAGAAGGCGATCAGGACCGGATGTCCCACAAACTGATCGATCGAGATGAAGCCCCCTTCCAGGGTCGACCCGGCGAATTCATCGAGCTTCTGTCCCGTCAGCCGCATCCGCCGCAACACCCCCGCCGTGGTTTCCGCGAAGGGCGTCTCGGGATAGCGCTCCTCGACCGTTGTGTAGCAATGGAGGGCATCTTCGGTCAGGCTCAGTTGCTCGCAGACTCGACCGGCGGTGATCAGATTCATCGCTGCCAAGTTCGTTTCCTGGGGAAACTTTTCGGCGAAGAGCCGAGCCTGTGTCGCAAAGGCCGTGCCCCAGCGAGGGTCTTGCTTCCCGTGGGTCTCGGCCTGGGCCTGCGCCAGTTGGACCACCTTGAGTGACGACTGGACCGCTGCAAAGGAGGTCTTGTCCCGCTTAAAGAGGGCCTCGGCATCTTCCGAAAGCAGCTGGGCCTGGTCTGGTTCACCAGCCAGCGCCAATTGCTTGCGAGCATCTCCCAGGTAATGCACCGCGTTGTTAAACAGTTGCTCCAGCTTCGGTTGATCCTTGGTCTTCGAGATCACCTGCATGGCCAGATCGACTGCCGTGTGCAGCCGCCGAAGTTGCTCGGGAGCGATCTGTTCGGGGGTGAGCTTGACGAGTTCAAACTTGCCGGGTTGGTCTTTGACCGGCTGACGAATGGCATTCGGGGGAGTGGCTTTCAGCACGGCGATCTGGTGCAACAGAGCCTCTGGCGTGCCCGGTTTGGGAGCGGGGCCGTCCGCGCCAGCCAACTCGGACTCAGTTTGTGGATCGTCGAGCCCCTCTTCCCTCTCGGCGTCGGCTTCCTGTGAGCCAGTTGCTGGACGGACTTGGGCTCCCGTTGATCTCCCCTTGACCGCTCTCGCTGGGGCTTCCCCCGCAGTTGGGGTCACTCGGGGATCGAATTCATTCTCCGCGAGCGGATTGGCAGCGGCGTAACTGCCAGCCTGTTCAATCGCCGGATATTCTGATTCATTCGACGTTTCCGCGACGGGAGCTGCGCCCTGCTGACAGCCAGTCAAAGCGCCGACCAGCCCCAGCCAAGTCGCGATGACGATCAAGTTGCAGCCTTGAACTTCTTGGAACCTGCGCATGGTTCTCCCTCCCTGGATCCCCGAAACCGGCGCGGGTTGTAGGCAAAAACTGCCGATCAAGGCAAGAGGAAGGCTCAACTCTAGACGAACTGGGCTTTCTCCAGCGATTCTCTGACAGATCCCGTCAGGTTTCCAACCTCGGGGTTGATCGTGGTCAGAGACTGCCGATAAGTTCCCTAGCTCCATTCCGGACTCACCGAGTACGGGCGGCCTTCGAGGATCGGAACCCGGCGATGTCTGAACTGCGGAAAGATCCGATCGTCGGTCGGTGGGTGATTATTGCTCCCGAGCGGATGGCCCGGCCGCTGCACTTGAGCGAACCCGAACTCGACCCCAACGCGCCCGACCCCTTTCTGGAAGGCCAGGAGTCGCTGACGACTCCCGAGATCTACGTCGTCCGGCCCCACGGCCGCGCGAACGGACCGGGGTGGAAGGTTCGCGTCATCTCCAACAAGTTCCCCGCGCTGGGGATCGACGGCAATCTGGGGAATCGCGGCGACGGCATGTACGACGTGATGCACGGGATCGGGGCCCACGAAGTCATCATCGAATGCCCCCACGGAGAGACGAACCTCTCCCGCCTGTCGGTCGAGAATGTGCGCGAGGTGCTGCACGCTTATCAAGCCCGGCTGAACGACCTCAAACGCGATACGCGGCTGGTTCACGCCCTGGTCTTCAAGAATAAGGGGGCCCGCGCCGGGGCCTCGCTTCCGCATGCCCATTCGCAGTTGATTGTCACCCCGATCGTCCCCATCACGATTCAAGAAGAACTCGATGGAGCTGCGGAGTATTTCCGGTTCCGGGGCCGCTGCATCTTCAGCGACATGATCGAACAGGAGCGAACGACCCGCAAACGGGTCGTCCTGGAGACCTCGCAATTCATCGTCTTCTGCCCCTTTGCGAGCCGCTTCCCCTTCGAAACCTGGATCGTCCCCAAGACCCACCGCAGCCACTACGAAAAAGCGACCCGCTCCGAGATCGAAGAACTCGGCGAGGTTCTCAAGCGAACGCTCCTCAAGCTCGAAGTCGGCCTGAACGACCCGCCGTACAACTACATCATTCACTCCGCCCCGTTCAACACGCCCGACTTGCCGCATTACCGCTGGCATATCGAGATCTTCCCCCGCATGTCAGGCGTGGCGGGCTTCGAATGGGGCAGCGGGTTCTATATCAACGCCGTCCCGCCGGAAGAGGCAGCGGAGTTTTTGCGAGAGACGCGGGACGAATCTGGGGGCTAGTCCGCCACAGCGGAATTGATGCATCACCCGAGTCGATGATTGCCAGGCACCCTTTCCACGGGCCAGCCGTTTCCCCAGCCAAGGGGTTAGACGTTTGGCTTGATGCGTGAGGCTCGGTCGAACCAGTCGCGGATCGAGAGGCGGAAGCCGGGGAGGACTTGTTCGCCGTCGAGGTCGTCGGATTCGGTCAGCGTGACGACAGATTCGACGGAGTGGTAGACGCGGACGGTGCGGTCGGTTGGATCAACGTACCAGACGAGTTCGACGCCCGCCTCAAAATAATTCCGCAGCTTGCGGGCCATTTCCTTCTTGGTATTGGACGGGCTGAGGACTTCTACCGCGAGAGTGGGTATCCAGTCGGGAACGGGGGTGAACGGGTCGGCATCGGGGGGGATGTGGTCGTAACTGATGAAGGCCACATCGGGGAACCGAACCTGATCGGCCAGGATTTGCAATGGTCCGTCGGCCCCCGTCAAGATGCCCAGGTCATGCTCGTCAAGATAGTTTTGCAGCCACTGGAGGAGTCGAGCGGCCAGTCGCGATTCTGGAGTTCCCATGACCTTCTCCACGAGGACGCCATCGACCAGTTCACACAGACACTTCGGCTCGCGATCACACAGCCGGATCACATCTTCGACAGTCGCTGTCCCCGGAAACGGGTGGAGTCGAATCCGTTCGAGCGGCACATTTCCCAACCGCTCCAGCAAGTCTGCCAGAGTCTCCAGTTGTTCATATTCTGTGGCAATCATCGATTCACTCCTCCGAGGTCGCTTTCTGGCTCTCAGGATTCAGAAACGTCGGAAGCCTTTTTTTCGTTTACTGCCCGCGGACTCCGTGGTACTCCTGCGGGAACTCGTAGTCCTTCCGCAACGGATACCCTTCCCAGTCGTCCGGGCAAAGAATGCGCAGCAAGTTCGGGTGGCCCACGAACTGAATCCCCATCATGTCGTACGCTTCCCGCTCGTGCCAGTCGGCAATCGACCAGATGTGCGAGACCGTGGGGACTTCCGGAAGCTGGCCGGGCTGGTTGTCCTTCCAGCGGTCGAACTTCACCTTGACCACAGCCCGGTGCTTGCGGGTGAAGCTGTACAGGTGGTACACGACCTCAGTGTGCGGCTGGTAAGGGAACTTCGCAGCCAGTTTGGCATCGGTTTCGAGGAAGTCGGTGGCGCACAAGTTATTGAGCGAGTCGAACGCCAAGTCCGGGTCGGACTTGAGAAACGCACCCACCTCGGCGATCGCAGACGGGGCGACTTCGATCCAGGGATCGGTCGCCTTCTCGTTCAGACCGGTGATCTGGGCGGTGCCGAACCGGTCGACGAGGCGCTGGTGGATGTCTTGGATGGTCATGGGGGGAGGAACGTTGAAGGGTTGAGGTTGAAGGTTGACGGAATCCCCTTCCGGCTCCCCTCTCCCCCCGGGGTTGGGGTTGGGGTTGAGGGTGAGGGTGAGGGTGAGGGTGAGGGTGAGGGTGAGGGTGAGGGGCGAGGGTGAGGGTGAGGGGCGAGAGGACTCTCGATTCGGCACTCCGCATTTCCCCGTCGGGAGCCAGGGCAGAAGTCTTACGACTTCTGCTACTTCGCGAGTTGCGGTTCCAGAGGGGCCACGATCGGACGTTCGCGTTTCTTCGCAGCCGCTTCCTTCGACTGGGCCACCATCGCCCGCACCCAGTCGAGATCGCCCCGCTTCCAGACATAGGCAAAGCCGACCAGCAGCACGGCAAAGAAGACGGCAATGTCGACCACACTGATCCAACTCAAGCTCAGGGCTGAGGCGGCTGAGATCGCACTTTCGGCAGTGGTCGTTCCGGCGGGCAGATCGAGTAGCCGGTCGCTGATGGCCATGCGAGTCGCGTCGCTCAGTCGCGGGTCAGCCAGTTGGGTCGCTCCGCCGAAGATCGTGCCCCACGGGAAGAAGAAGGCGACCTCCACGTCGAAGATGATGAACAGCAGGGCGACCACGTAGAACCGCAGGTCGAACTGCACGTAAGCCGAGCCAATGGCGGGCTCTCCGCACTCGTACGGGGCGAGCTTTTCCTCGGTCGGTGTATTCGGGCGGACCAGCCGACCCAACGTCAACGGAACCAGGATCGTCGCAATCGCGGCGATGATCCCGAGCAGAAAATGGAGATTCAGGTCTTCCATGGTCGAAGTTCTCAGTTGTCAGTGTTCAGTTGTCAGTGCAGATTGCGGGGAGAAAGAACGCCTCATTGGTTTTCTCACCTTGGCACTTGACCCTTGTCACTTCGGTCGCCCTACGCTGTCGTATAGACCTCTTGCACGTCGGCTTCACCCAACCGCCAGACCAGCTTGCCACCCGCTGCCGGGAACTGCACCGTTCCCGCTTTGGGGTCGAGCAACTCAATGCCGAGCTTCGTCAGTTCGTCGCAGTAGCCGCGAAATCGTCCGTCGTCCTGGAGAAGGTCATCCTCCATCTGACGGAACTCTTCTTCGTACGGGTCCGTGGTCGGGCGAGTTGGCTGGGGGCCTTTGCGATTGAGCCGAAGCTCGCCCAGCCGCTCGCGACGCCCCTCAAGGTCCGTGTGCAATTCGACAATGTCGCGCACGATGCTCGTCACCAGCGGGAGCGCCTTGTGAGCCTCCGTCCGGGTGAAACGCCTCGCCATCGGTTTCTGTTCAGCGGTCATTGGTCCCTCACGTAGCGGAAGTCGTCAGACTTTCGCCGGACGGCAGTATTCCTAGGAATTCTGCGACAACAAATCCTAGTGCTCTGCGGCTTCCAAGTCGAATGGCGATGGCTCGCCCTTGACCCACACCGGCTGGTACAGCACCTTCGACTCCGAAACCGCTGTCGGGTTGAGCGTCGTCTGCCCCCAACCAATCTCCAGCGGCAGCTTGGCGTAGTCGACAATGCAACCGTCGCGGCTGTAGCAACTGAGGTCGAAGTTCGACCCCATGAAGATGCAGTCGACGGGACACGGTTCGACACACAGCGCGCAAAACATGCACTTGGTGTAGTCGATGGTGAAGCCGTTGATGCGGAACCCCTTGCCGACGGGGCTCTTTTCCTTCTCGATATAGATGCAGTCAACCGGGCAGGCCACCGCACACTTCTCGCAGCCGATGCACACCGTCAGGTCGAAGCGGTGGAAGCCCCGGTAGCGGGCCTTCACCGGAACGGGTGATTCCGGATACTCGTAGATCTCAGCAAACGGTTTTCGCTGATAGGTCTTCGTCATCGTCCGTAATGTGATCCACATCCCCTCTGCCACCGTGGTGACAGCGAGCCAGACATTCCGAAACCACTCGAAGAACGGCTTCATCCGAGCCTCAATTCGCAGACTGGTAAGTCCTGAGACTCGCCAGAGATGTCGCAACACTAGAACCCAACCTCGATTATACGAAGCGGCCTCACCCAAGCAACCGAGGCTTCTCGGAACTGAAAAACCAAGAATAGCAGTCAGCCTGCCGCCACTTGTTCGCGAGCCGACTGGTACGGTAAAACGTGGTCCCGGCTTGTCCCTCCCTGCGAGTCCCCCATGCTCCCGATCGTCCAAATCTCCCTCGACCTGACCAACATTGACGAGGCCCTCGAAACCGCCGCGATGGCGATGCGGGCCGGGGTCGACTGGCTTGAGGCCGGGACGCCGCTGATCCTGGCCGAGGGTCTGCACGGCATCCGGGCCTTGCGGAAGGCGTTCCCCGGTGTGCCGATCGTGGCCGACCTGAAGACGATGGACGGCGGCTACCTCGAAGCCGAGATGATGGCCCAGGCCGGGGCCACGCATGTCGTCGTCATGGAACGCTCCCACCCCGAGACGATCAAGTGCGTCGTCAAGGCCGGTCGAGACCACGGCGTGAAAGTCATGGGCGACAACATGGCCGCCCCCTGCATGATCGAATCGGCCAAACGCCTCGAAGACCTCGGCTGTGACTTCGTGATCCACCACATCGGCTACGACGAACGCCGCGGCATCGTCGCCAACGGAGGCCGCCAGCCCAGCCCCCTCGACCAGCTGCGAGAAGTGGTGCAAGCCGTGAGTATTCCGGTGCAAGCCGTGGGCGGCCTGACCCTCGAACAAGCCATCCGCACCCCGGAATACGGAGCCCCGCTGGTGGTCCTCGGTGCCCCGCTGACGATCGACGCCGACGCCTTCAAGACCGCCAGCGGCAACCTGGAAGAGTCCCTGCGGATGATCTGCCAGCAGGTGCATGCGTATGGGGATGTGAAGGTGGGGAAGCGGTAGGCCAGCGGTAGCTGGCTCGTCGTTACAGTGTCGGCAAGTCTCCATTCTCCATGAAAGGATCGCGAATTGATCGAGGACATTCCTACCGCTGAAGAGTTCACCGATTCAGGTAAGGGATTGCTGGATGTGGCTTGGGAGACAGTCATTGGGTTATTTGAGAATCTCAGTGATGCCGAAAAGAACCACGGGTTCGAGCTGGATGATATTGCTGCTGATTATTGGACTGCGTCACGTCGCAAATTGGCTACCTCTTTGACAATTGCACAACAAGGCGTCGAATTCTTGCTGAAAGGAAGAATCGCATTGGTTTCGCCTTTTCTTCTACTGGCGGACTCTCCGGAAAAATGGCCTCGAAAGTCAGAGGCGTTACAGTTCTCTGACTTTCGAACGATTGATGCCAGCAGTCTGATTCGAGTCCATAACACCGTGTGCGTAAGTAAGCTCTCTGATGAGTTCAGTACAAAGTTCAACGCCTTTCGTGATGTTCGAAATAAGCTATCCCACACCGTTAACAAGGCACTCGTGATAGAAGGTGCCGAAGTGCTGAGGATGGTTCTCTTTTTTCACAGCGAGTTGATAACTGATGTGAGATGGGTATCAACACGAAAGGAGTTCGTCAGTGATTCTGTACGCAACCTTCTAAGTTCTGAGGATTACGACACAAATGTCATGTGCTCTGAGGTAGAGCAGGTACTCAAGATTCTGACTCCCTCTGAATCCAAAAAGTATTTCCTGGTCGACAAAAACAAGACTCGATACTTTTGCCCTGATTGTTACGAAAACGCCGATAGCCACTATGATTTTGAAACTAGACTCGCTGTACTGAAATCGAGAAGTGGCTTGCTGGCGACACTGTATTGCCCTGTTTGCGACGGAGAAAAACAAGTGGAAGTCCGCAGTTGTTCTCAAGGTGGCTGCAAAGGGACGCTTTTTGGCTCTGGACGATATATGATTTGCCTACTGTGTGGATGTGAAGCATCTGAGTAGGTAGTCTTCAGAGGCACGTTCCGAATCTGCCACGATCTTGATGGTTCTCGTAACTTCACCAACTCTTCTATACTATCGGAACATACGGTGGAGACTCCAATCGAAGAGCCTGTAAATGATGGATCAACTGACCAGTGACGACAAGCAAGACATCTGCATCTTGATGCCCGATCTTTTGTCCGGCGACGACGAAGCTCGGCAGAGCGCCGCTGAGGCGATGGATGAGATTCTGCACGGTCCTAGCCTCAAACTGATTCCATTCGAGGATCTCGATGGCTCCGATGATGATCTGGCTCCGTGGCTCAACTGGATCAGCCACCGGATCCGCGAGGCTCGCGAAGCAGCGGGTCTCACTCAAGCCGAGCTCTCGCAGCAATCCGGGTTGCCTCAAAGTCATCTCAGCCGTCTGGAGCAGGGGAAGCACAGCCCGACGGCGAAGACGTTGGAGAAGATCGCGACCGCGTTGAAACTGCCTCGTTCTCATTTTGATCCTTCCGCCTGAAGTGCGATGGAGACGAGAGGCGGTGGGGGAGACGAAGTCCGGTCAGACCGTCGTGGACATCAAAACTTCGAGCGGAAACCTGGAGAGTCCCTGCGGAAGGGTCTCGCAGGCTCTTAAGCAAGCCGGGCGACCGCCTTCTTCAACGAGAATACATTCCAGCAACGATCCCAAACGAAGCCGGAGGATAGGCCAATCCCCGCAACCTGTTTAAGATAGCTTCTCGGGAGGACACCATCTCTGGTCTGGTCTCCTCGCCGTCTGTGCAGAGAGGCTTGCTGTGAATCGTCCCTCGGTCATGGTGGTCGGTCGCGAAGGTGCGGTCATCCCGCTGCGTGAGGATTGCGATATCGTCCGGGCCGATTCGGTCGGCGAGGCGATTGCCAAGTTGCGCACCGGGTCGTTCGACGCCCTGCTACTGGCCCAGGTCGATCAGTGTTCGGCATCGCTGGTGCTTGAGGCTGGGGGGTTGCTGGAGCAGATTCCCGATGGCCTGGCACTGCTCGATCTCGATACGCGGATCGTGTGGGGCAATCGGCGGTTGCACGAACTTTCGGGGAAGGCTGAACCGATTGTGGGGCTCCGGTTCTTCGAAGCCTTTCCCACGAACGATATCCTGGGACCCGACTTCGAGCCGCTCTCGTCGGTCATCGGAACCGGTGAGCCCGCTTCGACAACGATGCGGCTCGGGGAGAAGTGCTATCTCTCCATCGATGTGACCCCCCTGGCCACATCGACCAATGAGCCCAGCGACCACTTGATCGTGACGGTTCGCGATTCCTCCTCCGAGTACATCCAGCGGCAAAAACTCGAGGCGATTTACCAGGCGGGGCTCTCGCTCGGTGATCTTCAACCGGATGAGGTCAACGACCTTTCCGAGGAGGATCGGATCGAACTGCTCAAGTCGCAGATTCTGGAATCGACGAAAGAGATTCTCGGCTACGAGTCTGTCGAACTCCGCCTGCTGGAGCGGGAGACGGGCGAGCTGCGAGCGCTCCTGGCAATCGGGTTTGTGGAAGAAGCAGTCGGGCGCAAGCTCTTTGCGCTTCCCGAGGGGAACGGAGTCACGGGTTTCGTGGCCGCGACCGGGCGGAGCTATCTCTGCCTCGACACTGAACAAGACGACAAATACATCGTCGGAGCGGCCGGAGCCCGCAGCTCGATCACCGTGCCGCTGGTTTTGCGAAACGAAATCCTGGGTACGTTTAACGTCGAAAGCCCGCGCCCCGGGGCGTTCGGCGATAACGATCTGCAGTTCCTGGAACTCTTCTGTCGTGAAGTCGCCCGCGCGCTCAACACGCTCGAATTGCTCGTTGCCGAGCAAACGCAAACCGTTGCTGAGAACACCACCCGCATTCTGTTTGAGGTCGCCGACCCCGTCGACGAGATCCTCAACGCTGCGACTTGGCTCGGGGAGAAAGTCAGCCACGAAGACCCTCGCGTCGCCCAGCGACTGCAAGAAATCCTCGTCAAAGCCCGCGAGATACGCCAATCGATCCTGGAGGTCGGCAACGAACTCCTGACCAGCACCGGCCACAGCCTGGCCCAGACCTTCTGCCATAGTTCGCTCAAAGGAAAACGTCTGCTGATCGTCGATGCCGAAAAGGAAATCCGGCGGCTCGGCCACGAAATCCTCGGTCGATTCGGCTGTAACATCGAGACGGCCCACGACGCAGCCGAGGCGCTGATGATGGCCCGGACCCACAAGTACGATGTCGTCATTGCTGACATCCGCCTGCCCGATATCAAGGCGGATCAACTCTTCCTGCAACTCCGCGGGTTCGATCCATTGCAGCAAGTGATCCTCATGGCCGGGTTCGGCTACGACGCCAACCACACGATCGTGAAGGCTCGCCAGATGGGCCTGCAATCGGTGATCTATAAGCCCTTCCGCCGGGAGCAATTGCTGAAGGCTCTCGATCTGGCGATCACGACACGAGCCCAGGCGGAGGCCGTTGCGAAGTCGGCTCCCGCCGGTTAGAGCCCGGTCCAATCATCGCCGAGGCTCCCGTTCACACTGGGAAAATCCCATGAACCCTCTCGATCAACATCGATTACACCTGCCCCGCCGCGAGCTGTTTGGTCGTGCAGCCTGTGGCATCGGAACCGCTGCCTTAGCATCGCTGCTGGGGCGGGATGGGTTGACTGCTGGAGCGACGGAGCCGCCGCGCTTCGGGGGGCTGCCGGGCGTGCCGCATGCCGCCGCCAAGGCCAAGCATGTCATCTACCTATTCCAGAACGGGGCTCCGACGCATTGCGACTTGTACGACTACAAGCCGAAGCTTCAGGAACTCCACGGCCAGCCGATGCCGGACTCGTTCTTTAAGAATAAGCGGTTCAGCACGATGACCGGCGACCCGACCGGGAAGCTGGTCCTGGCCCCGGTCGAGCCGTTTGCTCAGCACGGGGAGTCGGGGGCGTGGGTCAGTAATTTTCTCCCGCATATCGCGACGGTGGTCGATGATCTGTGCTTCGTGAAGAGCATGCATACCGAGTCGGTGAACCATGCTCCGGGGATCACCTTCATGCTGACCGGCGGCGAGCAACCGGGACGACCGTCGTTAGGAGCGTGGCTGACGTATGGACTGGGAAGCGAGACGGAAGAATTGCCCGGGTTCGTCGTGATGACCTCGATCTCCAAGGGAACCAGTTGCGGGCAGATCTTCTACGACTTCTATTGGGGTTCGGGGTTTCTGCCCTCAATGTACCAGGGAGTGAAGTTCCGAGGCAGCGGCGATCCGGTGCTGTACCTGAAAGACCCCGAGGGGCTGACGCGGACGATGCGGCGCGGGCTGCTGGATGATGTGGCAAAGCTGAATGAGATGAAGCTCAAGGAGTTCGGCGACCCGGAGATCGCGACGCGGATCGCCCAGTACGAGATGGCCTTCAAGATGCAGGCCAGCGTGCCGGAACTGACCGATCTGTCTGGTGAAACCAAGGAGACGCTGGAGCTGTACGGGCCGCAGGTCCAGGAACGCGGGACGTTCGCGCATAACTGCCTGATGGCAAGAAGGCTCATCGAGCGCGGGGTCCGCTGCGTGCAGGTGATGCACGCCGGATGGGACCAGCATAACTCGCTCACCACCGAACTCTATAATCAGTGCCGCGACACCGACCAACCGTCAGCTGCGCTGATTAAAGACCTCAAGCGACTCGGCCTGCTCGACGACACGCTGGTGATCTGGGGCGGGGAGTTCGGTCGCACTCCCTTCATCCAAGGGAACATCAACGACCGCATCCGCTGGGGCCGCGACCACCACCCGTATGCGTTCACGACGTGGCTCGCCGGCGGCGGCGTGAAGCCCGGCATCACCTACGGCGAGAGCGACGAGTTCGGCATGAACGCCGTCAAAGACACCGTCCACGTCCACGACCTGCAAGCGACGATTCTGAACCAGATGGGGATCGATCACGAACGATTGACCTACAAGTTCCAGGGCCGGAACTTCCGGTTGACCGATGTGCATGGGCGGGTGGTGGAGGAGATTCTGGGGTGATCTTCTCACCTCATCGCTCCTTAAGGTACAATTAAGCCATCGCAAAATGAGGACGACAATGAGTGCCGGACACAGATCAACATCGCTGACCCGCCGTGCAATCGATGGCGTGTTGCAAGGCTACTGTCCTCCCGGAAAGCGAAAAGCCGTCAGGAGCCTGCTGGAAGATATGATTTCAGTTCGTCCGTTAGATATAGGTGAGTCCAGTCGTACACTTGGTATGTCGTATCACGAATTTTATTCCTTGTTGGGAAGGGTACTGACCGTTCTTGGTGAAGATGGATTTTGGGATGACACAATACCCACTGAGAATAAGACCCTTTCGAAAGGTCTCACCTCAATTCCGGGTTCCAAACCCTCCGAATCGACGAATAATGAAGTAAAGGCCAGCCAGCCGAAGAAATCACCCATGCTACCGCTTCCCGCCAACACCGACGACGCTCTTTGGGCCATGCAAGTCTGGTCTGAGAGAAGCGCACGTCCTGAGCTACAGGAGTACGGTGGAAAGTTTGTGGCCGTGTACGACCGTCATGTCATCCTCAGTGGCAACGATCCCTTGGAGATCCAGCGTAAAGCTGCCGAGCAGTGCGGCGTACCAGAAGATCTGATTGCGATCGATTTTTGGGAAGAGTAAACCGAGCCTCCAAGAGACAGTCAAACAGCATCCTTCTCTGAGCAACAACATGAGTTTTGCGGGCAATACACGGGAGGTGTGCTGTACTGTCAACCAGTCCGAACACAGCGCTTCCATCCTCTGTCGATTGATGCTTGGCCCCCAGTGGAAACGTACATACCCATGTAAAGTCGACACGGGAGCCGGATTGACATTGATTCCCCGGTGGATCTGGTCGCAGGAGATTGCCTCAAGTGAGATTCTGTCACTTCCCGACCATCCTTTCCCTGTGACAACCGCCGGGAACGAAAGGCTCACTTGCAAAGCGGGGCCGCGCGAGAT
The DNA here is from genome assembly GCA_043718305.1 of Planctomycetota bacterium. Taxonomy (GTDB): domain Bacteria; phylum Planctomycetota; class Planctomycetia; order Planctomycetales; family Planctomycetaceae; genus TH-plancto1. The sequence goes on from JAYSVZ010000183.1 coordinate 18,416, forward strand.
CTCCATCGTTGGACACGCGAGTTCGGAGCAGGACTCCACCACAACCAGCCAGATGGGGGCGATTGTCAAAGAGACGTTGTACCTGGGCGAATGTCATGTCCTTTACAACATCGATCGTTCTCAGGACCGCTCCTACATCCTGCTCGGGCTGGGAGGTGGCACTCTGGATGCTGGAGGTTTTTGCATCAATTGGAACTATCTTGGCGGTCACCCAAAGGCGGTCTTTGTCGAGCAGTTGTGATCGGTGCGGAACTTTCGATGTGGTTTCATGTGAGATAGAATCGACTGGATCACGGGAGCCAGGACGATGAGCGCCAGCGTTGAAACAATCCGAGCGAATCTCGAAGGGGCCACTGAGGCGGAGCTTGAAGCTGCCAAATCAAATGGAGTGTTGATTGATATTCTCCCACCAATGCCCACCGCCCCTCCCAATTCGGCTGACGCCCTCTGGGCCATGCGAGCCTGTGGGGAGCGGTACAACCATCCCGAATTTCGAGAACATCTTGGGAAGTTCGTCGCGGTTTACGGTTTTCGCATCATTCTCAGCGGAGACGATCCTCTCGAAGTCCGCCGCAAAGCTGCGGAAGTCTGCGGAGTCTCCGAAAAACTGATCGCCATCGACTACTGGGACGAGTAGTGTCGCCAGTCGAATCCAAGTGCCACATATGAGTCAGCCACATGAGTTTTGAGGGCCGAATTCGGCACGCAAGCTGCGAGACTACTTCGCGGCCGGAGTTGAACTCGTCTGGTACGTTGATCCGTCCGACCGGACTGCCCGAGTGTATCACTCCCCGGAGGCTGTCGTGATGCTGACCGAAGCTGACGATCTCGACGGCGAACACATCCTGCCCGGCTTTCGTCTCTCGATAGGCGACTAGTTCGATCGCTCCACCCGCATCCGCCCGAACGCGTGAGGGGCCTGCTCCACACCAATCCAACGGGAACCCGACTGGCAGACCTCCTGAAAGCCCCATCGCCATAATCGACTCTCACACCTGCGGTGCCGGGTTGACGGGGAATTGGTCGCGGGGCCGAATCCCAGATGTTACGATCAGTGCGGTGGATCCCTGCCTGCCGTTCATGACAGAACCCGCATGATCACGCGACTTCAATCTTGGTTCCCGTGGCTTTCATCGTCGGCACAGGCATGACGATGTCGCTTCCCGTACTGCTTGGCGGTTCCCCCATTCGTCCCGGTGGGCCGCCGACTTGGCCTCCCCGGACAGACGCCATCGGGGCTGTGCTGGAGTCGCTGCAACAGACCGGCGACTGGGGGCGGTATCACGGGCCGCATGGTGGGAAGCTCGCCGAGGCTCTGGGGGTGAGTCATCGCACCGAGCATGTCCAACTCTGTTCCAGCGGGACCGCATCTGTCGAATTGGCCTTGCGGGGCGTGCAGGTGGGGCCGGGCGATGAGGTGATTCTCTCGGCCTATGACTTCAAGGCGAACTTCACCAACATCGCGCTGCTGGGAGCGACGCCGGTTCTGGTCGACTGTCGGGATGATGATGCTCAGTTGGACGTGGCGGCGGTCGAGGCAGCCCTCACCGAGAAGACGAAGGCGATCATCGCTTCACACCTTCAGGGGGGGCTGGTCGACATGCCTGCCCTTCGAGAACTCGCGGATCGACGGGGCATCGCTATTATCGAAGATGCCTGCCAGTCGCCAGGGGCGATGATTGCTGGGCGGATCGCGGGATCATGGGGCGATGTGGCCACGCTGAGCTTCGGCGGGTCGAAGCTCGTGACTGCCGGGCGGGGCGGGGCGGTTCTGACCAACCGGCCCGAGATTGCCCAGCGGATGCGGGTCTTCAATCAACGCGGGAACGAGGCTTACCCACTTTCGGAGATACAGGCGGCTCTGCTGTTACCGCAATGGCTGGTCCTGGAAGAGCAGAACGCGATCCGAACGGAGACGGTCGAGTCACTGCGTGACCTGCCGGGATTGTTACCGTGGGATAGGCTTCCAGCCTGTCTTTTTGCTGAAGATGACAGGCTGGAAGCCTATCCCACGGGTCAGACAAGCGGTGAGCGACAACCAGTCTACTACAAGGTTGGATTCTGGTATGACGGGGCCGCCTATGAAAACCTCCCTCGCGAGCGGTTCTGCCAGGCTCTCCGCGCAGAAGGCTTCGCATTCGATCCCGGCTTCCCAGGTCTGCACCAGACCCACGCTCGGCGGCGGTTTCGCGTGGTGGATGAGCTACCGAACGCGACTCGAGCGTGTGCCTCAGTGGTCATGCTGCACCACCCGATCCTTCTCGAAGGCCCGACTCTGGCCCCTCAACTGCGTGCGGCGCTTGACAAGATTCGGACGCACGCGAGGATGCTGCGAGACGCCGTGATTGCCGATGAACCGTGTTGATGCCCGCTGAGGAGTGACTGATGGACTTTGCCGCCAAATTCGCCGAGGGGCTCTCGTACGCTGCCTTTCTCGACAAGTACGCCTCGCCCGATCAGCGGCGGCGATGGGATGACTTCTTCGGCTGTGTGTCGCTGAATGACACCCAGAAGTCGCTGCTCGGCTCCTTCACACGCCAGCTGAACGTGATCGTGATGGCCGGGACTTGGTGCGGCGATTGCGTCAACCAGTGCCCGATGTTTGAGCACTTTGCGAGGGCGTGCCCTCAGCTCGACATCCGCTATTTCGACCGCGATGCGAACCCTGATCTGCAAAAGGAGATGGCCACTTGCGGCGGAGCTCGCGTGCCCTCGGTTGTCTTCCTGAGTGAAGATGGCCACGTCTGTGGCCGCTACGGCGACCGGACTTTGTCGAAGTACCGCTCGATTGTCGGGGCCGGAGCCGGATGTTCCACCGGGATCGCCCTTGGGGATGACCTGACCCAGAATGTGATGCAAGACTGGCTGAACGAGTTCGAGCGGATTCAGTGGATGCTGCGGACCTCGTCCCGGCTGCGGCAGTTGCATGGGGATTGAAGTCCGTAGGTGATCGGCAATCCTGCCGACTTTTCTGATGCACACACACATGCCCAAGACGATCATCGCCAAAGGGAAGTTCCTCCAACTCGCCAAAGACGGGAAGTGGGAGTACGCCGAGCGGATCAATGCCTCGGGGGTCGTGGCAATCATTGCGATGACCGTCGACCATGAGATCGTCCTCACCGAGCAGCACCGGGTTCCGGTCGGAGCGCGGGTGATCGATCTTCCCGCTGGTCTCGCGGGAGACATCCCCGGTGAAGAGGCGGAAGCCTTGGTCCAGGCAGCCCAGCGCGAACTCCTGGAGGAGACCGGCTACTCCTCCAAAGTGTGGAAGCCGGTCTATCGGGCTCCATCGTCACCGGGTCTCTCCTCGGAGATCGTCGACTACTTTCTCGCGAACAACGCGCGGCGCGTCGCGGACGGCGGGGGCGTCGAAGACGAAGGGATCACCGTCCACGCGATTCCGCTGCGCACGATCCGCCGCTGGCTGCGGACCAAAATGGCCGAGGGAATCATGGTTGATCCGAAGGTCTATGTGGCCCTCGCGTTTTTGCAATAACATCGTCACTCCAGCCCCCGCCCATCGGGATGCCCGATGCGAAAGTCTTTACTCCGGAGTCCGACATGCCCCGTCCCCCGCTCGCCAATTGGAATGGCGAACTGTTGCCTTTGTCGGAGGTTCGCGTCTCGGTCCTCGACCGGGCGTACCTGTTCGGTGATGGCGTCTATGAGGTCTTCCGGATCTACCGAGGGAAGCCGTTCCTGGCGCGGCCCCACTTCGACCGGCTGCGAGATTCATTGGCCGAGCTCCGCATCGTCACGGATGTCGCCCGCATCGAGCAACGGGTCTACGAGACCTTGCAGGCCAGCAGAGTGCAAGAGGGGCAGGTTTACCTGCAAATCTCGCGCGGCGAAGCTCCTCGGAACCATGCCTTTCCTAACCCGCCCGTGAAGCCGAACGAATTGATCTATGTGCGAGAGTACGACAGTGATCCCTACGCCGAGGCCCGGGCCAGCGGCATTCGGGCCTTGCTGATCCCGGACGTGCGCTGGAAGCGGTGCGACATCAAGTCGTTGAACCTGCTCGGAAACGTCCTCGCCTCACAAGCCGCCCATGAAGCCGGTTGCGGCGAAGCGATCATGCATCTGGATGGGATCATCACCGAAGGTTCGCACTCCACGGTCTTCGGTGTCCGCGATGGATCACTCATCACCACGCCCCTTGATGCCAACATCCTCCCCGGCATCACGCGCAGCCTCGTCGTTCGGCTGGCAGCGCAACTTGCCATTCCGGTCGTCGAAGAATCGATGACGATCACCTCATTAGAGCGGTACGATGAGCTGTTCGTGACCAGCACGATTGCCGAGGTCTTACCGGTCATCGAAATCGTAGGGGCCGCCTTTCAGCGGGATCAGCCCGGCAGCGTGACTCGCCGACTCGAACAAGCTTACCGCGATGTTGTGGACCGAGGCTAACGAGCTAGCGAATGCTCGAACCCGTGTCTGGTGCCCGGTGCATGGTGCATGGTGCCACTGGCGAGGGCTTTGACTCGCCAGTGTTGGGGCCTGCAACATCGCGGGATCTGGCTACTAGAGCATTTTCAGAATTGCTCTTCAGTGGAAATTCACCCTCAACCCGGAGTGGGGAACACTCATCTTCACTGATCTTCGCTAATCCGGAAGAGCTTTACGATTGAGCAGCATCTCAAAATCCGGCTC